>DPYO01000144.1 GCA_003535775.1 Fidelibacterota bacterium
ATGTCTTCACCAAGATAAGTTCTTTGATTATCTGTGAAATAAAGGATAGCCGACTTCAGAAACTTTGAGGGATAATATATCCAGAACCCTCCAAACTGAATAAATTTATGAGATCGATCTAACTCGGTAGTTAAGAGTCCGGTATTATAACTAATATTTGTTCCAATTCCATTCTCAAAGAAAATAATGAATTTATTTTTACGGAAATAACTTGTGGTTAACCGTACTTCACCACTGAAAATATCCGTGTCAAATTCTGTAAAATGTTCATTGTAGTATTGATTGGTTTTTGTCCCTTTTAAGCGAAGCCAGGTTTTTTTAATTATTGGATAAGAATAAGATAAATATATTGTTTCATTGGAAAACGAACAGGGGATTAGTTGAGTTGAAATAATATCGCGATCATCATAATACCTTAATAACAGTTCAGGTAGCAGTGAATATCCGATCTTAAACCATTGGTAAGGACCAAGATGCTGCTCAAACCGAACACTATAAGATGAATAAGATTTATTTTTAGATTGTTTAAAAACTACTGATGCTGCATTAATTATTAGATTTGTCTTGTGTTTGGTAGAAAATACCGGGCTGTATCGAAATTTCAATTCGGATCGAATGACTTGACTATCGAACGTTTTCGAATCCCCTAACATAGATGATTTCGAGGAAGCGTCTGCTTTATCAATTTCTGAAAATCTAAGAAAATTGCTATCATAACCCAGCGTGATTGATGGTGTCAAATAAACGGGGACACGAAATCGGTTAGCCAGGGATTGGCCATTGAGGGAGACAGCAAACAAGAAAAATATTGAAAGTTTTATAATCTTCATTGATTACCCAGGCATCGAACAAACACTTTTTTGCCTTTATCCAGCAATTCAACTGAATATGTATGTTTACTCTTTGAAAGATTTACTTCACAGGATCGCCATTTCCCCGGGATTATTTTTTTATCCTCTTTAATGATGCTGTCTTCGGATTTTTCCGTGGAGAAAAAATAGGTGCCATAAATTTTATCATCTTTCCATACTCGAATTTGATAATTCTCATAATTCGACATTTCATTTACAAAGGCAAGCCTTGATAGAAATGTAAGTTTATTAAGTCTTTTGGGTTCAAATTGAAGTCGTTCACCATGTTTTAATTCATAGTACCGTACAGATTTTTCTCCAATGATAAGATTTTTTGGTTTTATTCCAGTTACGGCTTGTACAAACTGCCGGTGCTCGTCACCCTTTTCGAATCCTTTTACTCGTACTCGAATGACTACTGGTAAATCTACTTTTGGAATCGGTTCAATTTTGAACCAATGATTTCCCTTTGGGATATTTATAAAATATTTTCCAGGGAGAGTGAACCCATGGCCGGGATGCTGGGAGGAAGTAATATTTTTTGTCTTTGTTGCACTGTGACTGATAATGATTGAATCTCCATTATCCATAATCAATTTATAAGAAAAGCTCACCTCCTTATAATCCTTCTTTGGAACAACACCTCGAGCGATGATTTCTACACGTTTCGGGCCTGCCATTTTATATGTTAAGGAATTATTGTGTAACTGATAGTAGGTTCTTTTTCTCTCATTAATGGTGAGTATTTCCTTCTTATCTCTTTCAGAAGGGAGAATTGTTTCTCCCTGTAAAAAGGTAAGAATTATAACTCCAAGAAAAAGTAAGCCGGGCCTGTTCATTCTACAAGATCGATTCTGGTTCATATGTTTCCATTCGATTATGTATTTGTTTGTGACTATAAATCCCTAGGCCTGCTGTTGCCAGTACAGTAAGAAGGAGTGCAAAAATATTGACCATTCTATTATAAGTTGGTTTCATAAATAGGACACCTTCTCCAATAGGAGGAAGTGGAGTGGGGAAATATGGTAATCCATACAATTTTATTAATTGTTTAATACTCCTGATATTGATAACGGGAATTTTTTCTTTGGAAAAAGTTTTTAGAACACTCTCATTTTGGAATGTCATTAAATCTTCCGGAAAAAGGACACCATTTTTTAGATTGTAATCACCTACACCTACATTTGTTATTCCACCACCAATATTTATAAACGTTTTGTAATGTGAAATAGGAGTGATATTTCCATAGGATGTTACTCTTTTCTTGATGCTGTTGCGCCAGTCTTTTTCATATATCAGATTTAGATCATTTCTTGAAATAGCGCTTTGTAATGCCTCTTGACATTCTCTGGTTAATCCTCTCCCAACGTCGCTTTTCCCTCCAATTGAGGCCATAAGAGATTTATGAGAAAATATTTTTTCGTTATACAGTTTATTTTCAATATCTAACCAAGTGAAATTTGTATCGGTTGCACCATACCATGAAGCGCCTACTGATGAAATAATTACAGGCTCCACATCCATAATTTCACATGCAGCCAGGGTAGCTATATTTGCTCCTGGCATAGAACCAGTATATGCAAGGGCAATCGTATCGCCCTGTTCAACACCGGCCTGGAAAAGCAAATCTATAATTACAGCCGCAAAGTTTGGATTTAAAGTTGAAGCTTTTGCATCTAAATATCCCTCATCAGTGGAACATCCATAAGCGGTTCCAATCAGCATGGTTTCGTTCGGGTCTAAAACAGAGTCTCCTACAAAGACGCCCTGTTCCCCAAGCCGGTAGGTGCGTAGAAAATCCATTGCTTTCTTCATTAATTGAGAAGCCTGGATCTTGTAATCGTACCCAATAGCTTTCTCAATAGTAATGGTATGTGAGGCCCAGAGAAACATAAGGTAATTAAATATGGCTAAGGCAACCAAATACCGTGTTTTTTGAATGACAGGCCTAAACATGAGGGATCTCCAATCCCAATAACATCATCAATAATTGAATGATACTGGCCGTTATTATAACAACGCTTATTGTTCTCAATACACCCTGTCTTTCCATCCAGTTTGCAATAAGTCCGGGAATAATATTTCCAATAGCAGCGAGGTTTACATTGTCTTCCGGAAAATAAAGGTAAAGTTTTGATAAATACCCAAGTAAAAATCCTAACAAAAGACAAAAAGCCAATCTCCGTTTCCCATAGATTAGAATTTTTATTGATAGCCCTTTAACGATTAGAAACACAAGAAGACTGACACCCATAGTTCCGATGACTCTCAAGGGATCATGTAAATTAAATGCAATGTATCCAGGCACGATGAGTCCCCCAGCGGTAACTCCCACCGTTTCAGAGAGGATAAGACTTAATACAATCCCTAGTCCTACTGCAATTTCAATCATCGGATTGGAAATCTTTCAATTTTTTTACAAATTGTTCGCCCCAGCCGACCATATTACCAATTCCAAAGATTACATGATTGGTAAGAGTGGAGAGATGCTCTATGATATCTTCTGGTTTCGAGCGATATGGAAAGATTGTTAACTTAAATAACCCTTCTGGAATCTCTGGCAATTTATCGCCGCGGATTAAAAATATATCTGGCTGGATAGTTTCAGAAACCAGCGTAATCATTTGGTTAGTTCTAGACCGTCTGTCTGCCCGAGTGTTTAAAAACACACAGGTTGGATGTAGAGGGATTTGTTTTTTAATCAATTCCAAGATATTGAGTGTAGAGAGAGGGTCGTTAGCAGCAAAAGCATTCACAAAAAAATTATAATTGACTCCAAATTGTATTTTTTTAATAAATAATGCTCCAGGATCTGGCTGTACTTTGAGCATCCCTTCCAGTGCTGAACCTTCTTCGACACCTACCTGTTTGCATACTTCCAAGGCTGTTGCCACATTTTCTTTGTGTTCAAGATGAGAAAATTTCTCCATAAACCCATCTTCTATATCATCGGTGTTGGCAATCGTCAGCTTGGTTTCCCGGGAGGCGGCTATTTTTTTCAGCGTATCATTATGTTTTCCCTGGGTTACCACAACATTTCCATTAAATGGAATGGTATTACTGAGGGAACGTGTGACATCATCCATAGTAGGGCCCATTTCGTCCAAGTGATCTGGTCGAATGTTTGTTATAACACCAATGGTAGATTTTTGCATCTTCTGTTCAGATATCCACTGATATTCAGGCTGGACAGCCATACACTCCATAACTACCGCATCAAGATTCTGTTTTGAAAAATATTGCATCAGTTTCACTTGTTCGCCTATAGAAGGAGAACGAAGACGCTGGATCATACGATCTTTTCCATCCGTATCAATAATTCGAGGGGATGATCCAGTCGTCTTAGCCATGGTTCTAAATCCTCCAGCCCTTAACCCTGCTGCGATTAGGCGGGTTACACTTGATTTACCTCTTGATCCATTTACATGAATTCTAATTGAAAATTTTTCAAGAACAGCTAAATGTTGATAGTATTCTTTGTATCCAAGAATGATTAAAATCGAAAGTAATATAAGTAAAATGGGAACCAACCAACTGTCCTCTTAAAAATTTACGGATCTTTGATAGAGATTCAGAAAGTCATTTTAACAGCATTACTTTTCTTGTTTGTGTTTTCCCATTACTCTCCAATTTAAGAAAATACAAACCGCTTGCTGTATCATGAGCATTCCATTGAATAGTGTAATGACCAGGTTCCTGGGTAGCTTCTACCAATGTGCTTACCTGCCTTCCGGTAATATCATAGATAATAACTTGAACATCAGATAATTTTGGAATGGAATAGTTAATAGTTGTAACAGGATTAAATGGGTTTGGATAGTTTGGGTTTAGTGCAAATTCGGTAGGTGACAAAAGAGATTTTTCCAAATGAATATGTTGAACATCACCGTTAATTACAATCTCCCCTGATTGATCTAATACCCATTCTTCCCCCCGATCAGTAGTTAACATCCATTTTTCATCATTACCGTGAATAACGGAATAGGCAATAATCAATTCATCACCGTTATTCAAAATTTCAATATCCCCAGAATCTTCACAATATTTAAAATCTCCTGTAAAACGTATGTCAAAACCTCCTGCTGGCGGTTTTGGTGGCAAACTGTAGCTTAATTTTTCTTCTTTAGGGATAGAAACACCAAAATACAGTTCTCCGGCTTTGCCATTTGAATTGAAAAATGATATGCTGTTGGCACTTTCAAGAGCACTGGAAAATTGGTTTCTATTGGACGCTCTATTAGAATTAGTTATGGTGATGTTACCAGTGGCAAAGGCACGAACCCAATACCCCTGTCCAGGCTCTAATATGCTGGCGTTGGAATATCCATTGTCATAAAAATAAAAAGTATTTAAAACAATTATTTCCTCTGGATCATCAATATCAGTAACAGATACCGGTGTTGAAATCCCTGAAATCATATTCCAACCTTCGTGTAATAATATGGATATTTCATCGTTCGGCAGTCCCATGATATCGCTTGAGCCAGCAGTTGTAAATCGTAACCAATAACCAAAGCCTTCAAGAAGTTCTTCTTCTTGATTATAGCTTCCATCAAATAAATACAACGTATTTTCAATTGCATCAGGAAAGAGAGACAAGTAGTTGGCATCTTCCACTGTTACTGGTAATCCAATCATATTCCATCCTCCTGAAAAAGGAACAGAAATTACAACCTGATTTGCAGTTGCGTCTACTGTGAGTGAAACAGGTATATTAACTGTTGGTTCAGCATTTGTATTTATAAAAATGGATGCGTCATATGATCCTTCCGATAAACCCGTAGAATTAACTTCTAGCATAAATTCAACAGATTCCCCATCAAATAATTCTCCTTCCAGTTCATTGGTTTCGGATGCAATAGTCAACCAGTCGACAATTCTACGGAACTTCAGAGATAATTCATTTGTAACATAATCATCATTATAACCAACCTGTAAGCCATCTGTACCATCCTCATTTTGCATACCAATAGTTGCGCTTGTAAGGTATCCTTCCATTTCCCTGTAATTGATATCAACCTGGCCAGTGTTATGAAGGACAACCTCAAAATCGTATGTGCCAGGATAATTACTGGAGCAGCGGGCAACATTGTCAAACCAAATTACAAGTTTATCATTAAAAGCATAGGTATATACATTCCCTCCCTGTACCGAGCAACCAGAACCACCTTCAATCTCCGGGCTCAAATCATCCCAGAATCCAAAAATGGCTGGTTGGGGAGCAGAAGATGATGGAATACTTGTATTCGAAAATGCTGTATTATCTTCACCAAATCCTATCCATCCATTAGGGTTAACAATACATTGAGTATATGTTTCTCCATAAAATGGAAATTCAAAACTTATATTTATTGGATCTGCAGCCTGGTCATTGTGAGGAAACACCAATTGTGTCCCTAAACCGGATATGTCCACCCATTCATAAATGAGATCTGAATCTAAGTCTGAATCGCTCCAATACTGGCCAAAGTTATCCGGGCCTCCACCTGGGTTAACAAATGGTAAGGGATACGTTTCACTGATAGCATATGACATAACAGATCCAGCTTCACCAATATTGGAAAGGATCAGATTACTTGATGAAGTCTCATTTAATGATATGATAAAATCAAAGGTCCCAGGAGTATAAGATAAGGATGGAGAAGGAAGGGCTGTGGGAGGTTGGGTTGTAATAAAGATTGCTGTTTCATCATCGAGTTCCATAGCTGCAGTAGGATATTTGTCATCAAAAGTATATTCTAATCCATCATTACCTAAATGATTTTCAGTTCCAATGGTAGAATACGAACCGTGTGTAGGAGTATAATTACTATAATTTCCTGAAGAGGTATTATTAAATTCATTGTATTGAATTTTTATTTCTCCATTTCCGTACGGTTGAGCGGGGTTATTGTAAAGTATTATTTGGAAGGTTTCTACGGAATTTGCATAATAAGTCCTCATGTCCGACCATTCAATGATAACGAATTCATCATTTGGATCAACATAGCCAAACACATCACCACCACTGGAGGTTTTCAAGTCATCCCAAAATGCAGCTACCATGGGAGAGGGACCTCCTGCGCCAGGTATTGAGTAATTTCGGAAGGATTCCAGTTCTGAATGACCAAAGGCAATCCATCCATTGCTGTTTACAGTGATTTCGTCATAATCCACGCCGTAAAACTTGAATGTAAAAGGCAGGTCAATATATGCTGAGGAAGTACTGTAGTTTCCATCTCCATTGTCTGATAAATTCAAATCATTCCCAGGGCCTCCGTAACCAGGATCAATCTCTATCCAATCGTAGATGGGTGCAAGATCATATCCTGTATCCCCTGAGTCATAAATATAATATCCATACTGGTCAGGCCCAAGTGGATCAATTTCAGATACAGTTCCGATTTGAAGTTGATAATATTGGGTACGGTCATATCCCTCTGTGCTTTGGATGTGTAGACCGATAGGTACAATTGTCCCATTAAGGATATCATTACCTGCGGTGATAGTAAACGCATCTGAAGTGGTTGAGCCCATGGGAAGAATATCTCCCCAACTTCCGTAATTATCGCTAATTTCTATATAAGTTGTTCCCAAATAGATTAATTCCCCGAACACCCCCAGGGCTGGTTCTGTTCCAATATTTTGAAGTATAATGGAGAAAGTGTTGGTTGCCCCAGGTTCCATATAACCATTTCCATGAATGGTTAATAAACTTCCGTCAACATCCAAGTGAATAATAGCATCCCATTCGTTTGAGGGGAAAGAGGAATCATCGGTAATATGTAAACGGAGGCCTAAGTCTTCTCGATGAATGGCAGAGGGAGCCAAGGAAAGGATAAAATCATCCCCATATTGTGATTGGCCTACATTTAACGTACCATAGACAACCGTTTCATTAGAAAGAGTAACCAGTGGGGATGTTGTGCTTAATGTTGCTGAGATACCGGTTACATTTTCAGATCCCAAATTTTCCAGCGGAATTGAGAGGCCAACTGTTTCTCCCGAACTCAACACTCCATCATCGTCATTATGTATCTCTATTTCTTGCTCGTGATCAACATTGACTAATTTGCTGGCCATGATAATTGAAAAAGATCCTTCATATGGTTTGTAGTTCTGTTTTGTAACGGTTACAGCTACAATCCCCTCTGAAGATGAATTGAGATCAAAAGTAACGTTTCCAAAACTATTGGTAAAACCACTCATAAAGATTTCATCATTGCTCTTCAGCAATGTTACCATAGCGTTTTCAGTTGGAGGTCCATTTTGATTTTGGACGCTGACATCAATAAAATTAGTACCAAATGGAATCTCGGAAGGATAAGTAACCCATAATATATTGGGTGTATCAGTCCAAAGATGAGTTGCTGGATCTCCCATCAGGTTATTCCATTGGGTAAAAGCACTAACCCAGTTGTATGGGTTTGATGGATAAGCGCTAAATAAAGCTAGTTTTCCGTTGGCCAAAGCAGCTCCTGCCGTTCCTAATTGCTTTGCAAAAAGACCATCATACAGTCCCATATCAACTATGTTATTGAACAGAGTATGGGTATTCCAGGTTGCCGTACCTATAGACGCCACGCCTCCTTTCGGATTTGAGCTGGTACCTGCTCTTAAAAACTTTTCAGTGAGAGCTGTATTATCTTCAGCAAATGATCCAGTTCCGCAAGTGAGGATTGTGGCGAAAGGGAGTTTAAATCCATTATTCGCACCGTCAACATTACCGGATCCAAAACCGCTTACGCCCAAATATCCCCGATAATTTAGATAGAGGACACCTTCATCCAGCTGACTTTGCATCCATGAAGAATAGCCTCCTCCACTAAATTTTGTTCGTACGTCTTCCATGCCATGGGCAACCATAATTTCCTCAACATATTCATTGGAAATCACGGTTGAAATGCCCGATGAGCTGGGGTCACCCACAAGGGCTGCTTTTTCATAATAGGTAGTCATATCTGCCATATAGGTAGCTTTTTCGTAATTCACAATTTTGCTTGTAACAACGGACAAGTCTGAAGTGCTTCTGACCGATATACGACCAATCAACACCTCAGGAAGAAGGTCGTCACCATTCAGTTGGGAATAGGGATGATCCCCTTCGCAATCATTACCGTACGAATTGTGGCCCCAGCCTTCGTAAAACGTGGGAACGCTATATGATCCACCAACGTCACCTACAAGAGCTACAAATTCCGGGCGTGGG
>DPYO01000201.1:0-1020 GCA_003535775.1 Fidelibacterota bacterium
TTAATAGACCTGAATTAGTCAACCTGGGAGTCATTGTTTTCAAATTGGGGTTCCGTCTAAATACACTTTCGAACACAGGCAGTGCATCTTCTAATCGACCACTATTCACCAAAGCAATAGCGGACCAATAGGGTAGTTCTGCATTTTCAGGATAAAATTCTGCTGCTTTAGAATATTCTGATAGGGCTTTTTCAATTTCTTCCGTTTCCATATACTGATCACCCATATTGGCATGCTGGTAGGCACGATGTATCCTTATCAATCTCTTTAATTCAACTAAGGGAGTAGGGTGATCTTCAATTCGTAAACTTAATATTGTATCTTTCCAGTCTACACCCGTTGGATCACCTGATACAATAAGCATTGCAGCAGACTGCTTACCTCGGATGTCCCCACCTTCTGCTTCTGCAGCTTCCAGCGCAGCCATCATTCTGTCAGCAAGGTCACCTTTAGAATTCTCAAATGCATTTGCCATAGCTTTGGGAACTGTACCATTAGCCATCATATTTGCCTGAACAGAATAATTATCCCCGGTAACATCTCCAGCATACTTTATACAGCGTTTACCTGTATGCACTGCGACATTTCCGTTGAAATCGATCATACCCACTTGACGAAGATCCTCCCCATCATCCTGGGAAGTTAAGGTCCTCAAAACTTCTGTAGCTGTCATTCCAGATTCCATCATTTTCAAACCCTCTGGACCATAATCCACTTTTACAAATGATTGGGTAGCTACTGCGCCAACACCTGCCTTAGCCCAGGGCACTAAAAAGCCCACCGAAAACCAGTGGCTCTGAACTGCAACACCCAATTGCCCTGTAGTTTCATCCATCGCTATAATAGAATATGTTGCTACAGGTCTTGATGGTAATAGTTGTTGTGTAATTCCTGATGAAAATATACACACACATAATAAAGTCATAGATTTTAACTTCATTAGTTGCTCCTTTTAATTAAAGCCCTAAATAAAAGTCTCTTATCCAGAGGAACCAATTTGGAGTGCTAAAATCAATATTA
>DPYO01000201.1:1345-2581 GCA_003535775.1 Fidelibacterota bacterium
GTCGAATGGGTTTCTTACCCCCAATGCTCCAAAAGTAGGGTAGATCAGTGAGTTATATTGATTTGAATATCTATGTATTTTTCAGCATACAGAGGACGGGATTATTATACTATGTTATATACCGTATTATGCACTCTAATCCTGACGCAAATTTCCTTCTTTTCCCCGGACTCTATGTTTCACCAAATTTCCGCCTTTATCCCACTCTTTTTCCGTAATTAATTCTCCAACATCGAAAGTTCTTTCAATTTTCTTCTTTCCATCCTCATTCCACCAGGTCCATTTTCCGTCTTCTGCCCCATCCTTGAAAGTTCCTTCTCTCCACTTCTGTTTATTCTGATACCAAGAAGTCCATTTCCCCTCTTGTTCCCCATTTGTGTATGTTCCTTTTTCCATAATCTGTCCCCTTATCCAATATGAAGTCCATAATCCATCTTTTTCCCCATCCTTGTATGTTCCTTCTTCCTCCTTCTCTCCGTTATCATACCACAATGTCCATAATCCGTCTGGTTTTCCATCCTTTAAAGTCCCTTCTGACTTCTGTCCATTCTCATCCCAAGAAGTCCATTTCCCATCTTGTTTCCCCTCCTTGTACGTTTGATGAGATTTTACTGTTGTATTTTTCCCATCATAAAAAAATAAAAAACTTCCATCCTCACCATCCTCTTTTGTCGTCTTTCCTATATATTTCTGTCCATCTTTTTCCCAATAAGCCCACAATCCATCTGGTTTTCCATTCTTCCAAGTTCCTTCTGATATCTTCTGTCCACTCTCATACCATTCAGTCCGTTTTCCATCCCAGGGATATCCAAATTTCCAAGTCAACTCAAAACTCTCTTTTCCATCTGGTGACCAAGAAGTCAAAATCCCATCTAATATCCCCTCATTGAAAACTCCTTCTGACTTCTTCCGTCCATTCTCCCACCAAAAAGTCCATAAGTCATCTTTTTTTCCATCCAGATAATCTCCTTCTGATTCCTTATTTCCACTAGAATAATAAGTTTCACCTCTAACTAATTCAATTCTATCTTTTGTCTTGTCATGATATTTAATCTCTTTTATCGCACCATTATCGTAGGTTGTGACCGAAAAAATGTTCTGTTGTGCTTCTGTTTTAGAACTCCAAACAATCAGCAGTAACGGTAGCATTGCTAGAGCTTTTTTCTTCATTTTATCTCCTTATCTCAATTTATCCAGAGGAATCAATTTGTAGCGATACTCAAACAGGAACTCAAT
>DPYO01000201.1:2910-3097 GCA_003535775.1 Fidelibacterota bacterium
ATTTTAATGATACAGTAAATTCAAAAAAATAAATAATGATTCATACAAACAGTACTCCATTTCCTGACCCAAATATACAATTATATCATCAATATTCATATTATAGCATTATTACCCATCTGGCAAGTCAATAATAAATTCTACAGATTCATAAAAAGGATTGATTTAGTAGTGCCTGAGGGATAAA
>DPYO01000194.1 GCA_003535775.1 Fidelibacterota bacterium
AATAATACTGCCTGAAGGCCCAATGCAGATTTTACAGGACCAAAGGGTGTTGGCTGTTCAATGGAAAAACGGGGTATAACAGTTTGCCGCAATTCCAATGAGGAAACAGCGCTGTAAAACCCAAATCTATATGGTTGTTTTTCATCTTTAAAAAGTTCACGTGTTTCTATCCGCCAACCCCTTACAGAATACCCACCACCCAATCCAAACATGAACATTTCCTTGTGCAGGTCACCATGAGTTGAATGCAATGTAATATTTACTCCAATGGTAGTCTTGCGTTTTCCTTTAATCGGCGATACAAAAGCACTATAAGATTGTATCCACATTATTGAGTGGCTCTCAACATTAAAGTAATTGAAATACTGGGCAAAGTGAAAAATATATATCCCTTTTGAAGGATCATTATATATATCACGGGAATCAAAGGCAAACCTGCTTTGAGGTGCTAAGTAGTGATATAAAGTATCAATTGTTGTGACATCCTCAACAAAATTCTTTTTTTCATATTCAAAACCCACACTGATTTGTTTTTGATAACCAAAGTAGCGCCCCATATTAATTTCAAAAGAGGATGTCTTCTGTACATAGGGCAAAAATCTATGGTTTAAATATGCTTTTCCTACTCCGAGGCTTAAGGATACATGGTCACCAAAAATCCAGGGATTATTAAAATCAAAACCGTAGGCATCCACACCACCAATCAGCCCACCAATCCTCAATAATTCATTGCGTCCTCTTACATTTTTAACGACTCCACCAAAGACGATAGACCAACCAGTGTCTTCTTCATATGATGGTGCCAAAACGGGGAAAAAACGGCTCGATTCAATTACATTATATTTAAGCCTTACCGTTCCATTTTCAAGTGGGACCGCCTGCCAGTCGACAATACTGTAAATACCAAGATTTTCGATCCGATTTCGATCTGCAACTGCAATTGCGCTATCCAAGAGAACACCTGTGGGATGCTGAATCTCCCGAAGAATGACATATTTTTTTGTTACTTCATTCCCTATAATCTGAATCTCCGATACCAAGGGAGCCTGTCCGAAAACAATTGTAACCAGAAAAAATAATGACAGCGTGAGTTGGATTAATAGAAACTTCATTCCCAGTACACAGTAAGCTAATTTAACTCTTATTCAAAGATAAAGCAGGTTTTGATAAACCGAAATACTTTAAAAAAAAAGGCCTTCAAAATGAAGGCCTTTTCTCTATAAACAAAGCTCTGTATTATTTACGACCCCGTGCCATCTTTGCCCGCGCAACATTGCCGCCTTTATCTATAAAATAAAGATAGCCAGATTCACGACTTACTCCTGCATCGGCTACTTTTTCAGCATTTCCGCCGCCTTTACCGGCTCGCGCCATTTTTGAACGCCACACATTGCCATCTTTTCCAAGGTAATAAAGAAATCCTTTTTCTTTCGAAACTCCTGTGTTGCTTACAACTTCAGCCATAATTGATACTCCTTTTAGCTATTAGTTAATGAAAAACATTTAAATTTTTATCTTGTCGACGGGAAGTGTACTACTGGATGTTTATAAATGTCAAGATTTTTCTCGTCGAAGCACCGACGATAATATTTTGAGGTATTTTTATATAATTAGGGTAATTTTGGCCTGTCTATTTAAATGGATTAAAAAAGTATGCCCCGGTAGCTCAGCTGGATAGAGCAACAGCCTTCTAAGCTGTAGGCCACAGGTTCAAATCCTGTCCGGGGTACAATAGTGCTACCCTTTTAAATTGTACATGGCTTGTAAAGTTTTTTCCGTTTACCAATTTTTTTGCTCATTTACACTTGTAATTTTTATTCATTATTGACAATATAATTCACAATCATATAACTGAAAATCCTTTTCAAATATTTTATGATATAGTCATCATGAACTACATGGATATCAATGCGTTTCCTTCTTTACATGTTGCAATAAGTTCATTAATCAGTTTGCTGATTGGAAAAGAAAAAAGAAATCTTCGGTGGGCGTTTTGGATCTGTTCATTATAAATTGCACTATCCATATTCCTGGCGAAACAGCATTATTTTTATGAAACTGTTTTCGGAATAGTATTAGCGGTAATTTTCTTCAGAATTTATTCTGCCATTTTTAAGTCATGAATCAAAAATTACATTTTCCGACATTTTCCGTTTTCGCGGTAATGATTGTTCCACTCATGGTTCTTTTGGGCGAATCTCATGAGAGAAATGATCCTCCCGGAAAACAGTCACGTTCAGATCCTGATTTTGTAGTTTCCTTGACTGTATCCGGTGACGAAGTAAATGGCAATCCCATACCCTACGTTTTACGGTTTGGTTTTAAACCTGAAGCCACGGATGGTTATGATGAGGAAAATGATGACTGGAGTGGTGACAGATATGCACCACCACCACCTCCTCCTCCCTCATTTGATGCGGCTTTAAGCTGGCAACAAGACCGGTATTACACCCAAATCCTCAATGGATCTGCAAATGATCTGTTGGAACATGTCTGGGATATCCAATTGCAATATCCCGAAGACGAAATTATACAAGTAACCTGGAATAATACTGGCTGGTCGAACTTAATGACATCCTGCCAACTTCAAGATGCATTTGGGGCAGAGTTGATTTCGATTGATATGATTGACCTAATACCAGCTATCACTACAACAGGTTGCAGTCTAGATACAACTAATTCCAACCAGCCCATACTTACAATCTCAAATCCTGCCTTCACTATTTTGAAAGTCAAAGTTACTCCAATGGCCAATGCCTTTTTGAATCAAACTCCCTTTGCGGATGCAGGTGAAAATCAAACGGTCTTCGAATTAAACCAGGCTGGCGTGAATGATACAACAGGTGCACCCCTATTTTCACCAACAGTGGTGACCCTGGATGGCTCAGGTTCGTTTGATCCTGATCTGAATATTTTAGCTTATGACTGGGAATCCCTGGATGGAATTTTACTAGTGAATGAAGACACTCAATATCCAACATTTGAAGCACCGGAGGTCAGTGAATCCACACAGTATAAATTTAAGCTGGTTGTGAATGATGAGGAATTTGAATCTGAACCGGATACTGTTAATGTTATTGTTATGCCAAACCTTCCCGTTGCCGTTGCAGGAGAAGATTTTGGGGTCGCCGAAGGGATCCAGGCTGTGCTTGACGGTTCTGGTTCTTACAGCCCCGACGGTTTCAATTTGTCATTCACCTGGACAGTTCCGATGGGGATCAATGATTATTTAGGTGTAACTGATGATAGCCTCATCTTTACTGCTCCGGCAGTTGACGAACCAACAGAATACCTATTCTCTTTGGTTGTAAATGATGGAGATTTTGACTCCGGCCCCGATTCAATTCTGGTAACAGTCTTGGAGAATGGACCACCTGTTGCCAATGCTGGAACTGATCAAACAGTTATCGAAGATATAGAAGTCACCCTAGATGGATTACATTCCTATGACCCCTCTACCACAGGAACGTTTACTTTCCTGTGGACATCCGTAGATGGAACAATCATTTTATCAGATCCAGCGGAAACAAATCCAACCTTTCTTTCTCCCCAGGTTGAAGATACAACCGATTTCATATTTACTCTTGTTGTGAATGACGGGGCATACGATTCAGAACCGGATACGGCCACTGTAACTGTTCTCATGCAGAATTTCAATACTGAACTCGTTGGCCACCTGGAATATGAACAGGGCCTCAACGATGTATGGGGATATACCGCCGCCGATGGTAATGAATATGCCCTGGTTGGATCAAACACGGGCACATCCATTGTGGATGTGACAACCAATCCATCTGAACCGGAAGAAGTAGCCTTTATTTCCGGTTTGGAATCCACCTGGCGCGATATAAAAACGTACCAGAATTACATGTATGTATGTACGGAGGCGCAACAGGGAATTCAGGTTGTGGATATATCTTCACCGGAGGAGGCAGCCCTTGTAGAAACCTGGACCGGCGCCAATGATGAGGGAGTCAGTGTACACAATATTTTCCAGGGGGATGGATATCTTTATGTGGTTGGCACGAATGCATCTTTTGGGGACATGCATATTCTTGACCTCTCAAATCCTGCTGCACCCGTTTTGGTTGGAACCTGGACTGGAGAATATCTCCATGATGTGTACGTCCGGGACAATTATGCTTATGGAGCAGGGATTTACAGCAGTACAATGTACATTATTGATATTTCAGATAAATCAAATCCTACTACTGTAGCCAGTTGGACATATCCCGG
>DPYO01000142.1 GCA_003535775.1 Fidelibacterota bacterium
TATAATACAGGATTATGTTAAGATTTAATTTTTTAAAGGAGGACTTATCATGAAACTTTCTACCTTTCACACGAATTCAGATAAAGTATTTGAACAACCCTTTCCTGACCTGGACTCTGAAGATACTCTAATTCTCCTATTTGCCGATAGCTCCCTATTGGATGATGATTCAATATTGGATCCATTGAAAGATTATTTTCCCACCTCAAAATTTATGGGGTGTTCAACTGCAGGGGAAATATTTCAAAATACGGTTCAAGACCAAAGTGTGTCTGTTGCTGTAACAAAGTTTGATCATACTAAACTGCAGTCTTTTTCAACTGAGGTTGGATTGCCTGAAAATTCTCGTACTGCCGGAAGACACTTGGCTGATAACCTATTGGAAGATAATCTGCAGGCTGTTTTTCTTTTATCTGATGGTCTCAATATAAACGGAAGTGAGCTTGTAAAAGGATTTAATGATATTTTACCAAAAAATGTGGTTGTAACTGGTGGACTTGCTGGGGATGGTCCACGCTTTGAGAGAACATGGGTATTAAATGATGGACATCCCACACAGAACTATGTGACAGCGATAGGATTTTATGGAAATATGTTACACTATAATAGTGGTTATAAGGGTGGCTGGGATGTTTTTGGTCCGGAAAGAATAGTCACAAAATCCAAAGGAAATATTTTGTATTCCTTAGATGATAAACCTGCACTGGATCTGTATAAAACTTATTTAGGAGAGCTTGCCGCTGAGTTGCCTTCATCGGGATTATTATTTCCGCTTTCGATCAGAAAAGACGCTGGTGACAGGAATCCATTGGTCAGAACCATCCTTGCTGTTGATGATGATGCGAAGTCACTGACATTTGCCGGGGACATACCGGAAGGATATTTAGCACAATTGATGAAAGCAAACTTTGATAATCTAATTGAGGGAGCGCAAACAGCAGCCATACATACGAACTTTGAGAGCACCAGTAGTGACACATTGGCAATAGGAATCAGTTGTGTTGGCAGAAGATTAGTTCTTAAAGAAAGAGTTGAAGAGGAATTAGAAGCTACTTTAGACGTCCTACCAGATAATACACAGCTTGTTGGTTACTATTCTTATGGAGAGATTTCTCCAAATTTTGTAAACCAAGACTGTGATCTCCACAACCAGACCATGACACTTACTATCATAAGCGAATCATAAATATGCATCGAACATTGACCAGGCAATTGAGAAGGCTTGGGATTGATAACAATACATATCCAGAACAAAGTCAGTGGGGACAATTTTTAAAAATGGTAGAAAATGTGTACGAAGGTGCCGATAGGGACCGCTATCTATCAGAGCGATCACTTGAGATCTCGTCTAATGAACTAATGGAGCTAAATAAAGAACTCTCAAAAGCCTCCAGACTTTCCAATGATGCAAACAATGCAAAAAGTCAGTTCCTTGCAAATATGAGCCATGAGCTTCGGTCCCCATTAAGTGCTATCATTGGTTTCAGTGAACTTATCTTGGAAGAACACAATAACCTTGAAGAAGATGAAGTATTATTGGATATAGAAAGAATTCATTCATCTGCAAGATACTTGTTAGTAATCATTAATGACATACTGGATCTTTCAAAAATAGAGGCTGGAAAGACAGAGTTGACGTTGGATAATTTTTCACTGACCGACCTTTTAATGGATATTAAATCTATGGTCCAACCCATGATAGATAAAAATGCCAACCACTTTATTTTGGACCATGATAATAACCTTTATAATGTATTATGGGATGAATTAAAAGTACGGCAGATAATTATAAATCTGATCAGTAATTCTGCCAAATTTACAAAAAATGGAAAAATAATTTTAGAAGTGAAAAATTATATAGAAAAAAATGAGAAATATATATTAATGAAAGTGGTTGACACAGGAATAGGAATGTCTACTGGTGAAATAGAGAATATATTTTCTCCGTTTATTCAAACAAAATCTTCTTCATTTGTAGATCAAAAGGGAACGGGTTTAGGTCTGAGCATTACAAAAAATTATTGCGAAATGATGGATGGTACTGTATCATGTGAGAGTGTACTGGATAAAGGAACCACCTTCACAATAAAAATACCGATAATAATTGATAGAAGAAAACCTATAAAAGCAAGAAGAAAAAATGATCAGTGAAATCTATTCTATAATTTTAACCTAAAAAAGAAGAAATAATGACCAAAATCTTACTGGTAGAGGATAACGAATTTAACAGGATAATGCTCAGCAGAAGGTTAGAGTTGAAACAGTATGAAATCATTTGTGCGATTGATGGTCTGGAAGCTGTGGAAATGACAAAAGCAGAGTTGCCAGACTTGATACTAATGGACCTAAGCTTGCCAGTGAAAGATGGTTTAACAGCGACTAAAGAGATAAAAGCAAATGAGCTAACACAACATATCCCTGTTATTGCTTTGACAGCACATGCTATGGATGATGATAAAAATGAGGCACTGATGGCAGGCTGTGACGAGTTTGAAACTAAACCAGTTCAGTTTAAACAATTACTAAAAAAAATGGATTCTTTGATTAAAAAATGATATCTATTGTACTGTTTAACAGTTATTTATTTTTTATCTTCTAGCAAATAATAAGTATTTATCTTACCAACACCTTTGAATTCTTTTTTTCCGCAAGATTCAAAATTATATTGATCTTTTAATTTTTTCATAACAGTTTCAGTTACATGTATTTTACCTGTAGAACCTTGTGACTCCATACGGCTCGCAATATTTACTGTATCACCCCAAAGATCATAGACAAATTTCTTTTTACCAATGACCCCTGCAACGATGGGACCACTGTGCATGCCGATCCTAATATTGAGCTCACTACCATATGCTTTAATTTCCTCAATATATTTCAGGATGTCAGTTGCCATCTTCATTGCATTTTCAGTATGGGTTTTAATTGGTTTTGGGATGCCAGATGCAGCAAGATATGAATCACCAATGGTTTTAATTTTTTCCATACTATAGGCATCACAAATATCATCAAATTTTCGGAAGATAGTGTTCAAGAGTTCTACCAAATCAGACGGAGATAATTTCTTTGAAAGTCTGGTAAAATTGACCAAATCAGCAAAAAGTATGGTGACATTGTTTAATTTATCCGCTATGGTTGTTTCTCCCGATTTTAATCTTTCTGCTATTTCAGCAGGCAGAATATTGAGAAGAAGTCTCTCTGACTTATCTTTTTCTTCTCTGATGGTGTTTAAATATATTTGCTCCTTGTCTTTCAACTTCTTTTTTTCTAAGTAGCTGTTTAGACGTGCATTAAGCAAGGTTGGTTCAAAGGGCTTTGTTATATAATCATCTGCACCTAATTCGAAACACCGGAACATACTATCTACTTCATCAAGAGAAGAAAGCATTACAACCGGAATATGGAAATACCTCTTATCCGATTTGATAAATTTCAGCACCTCATATCCATTGATATCCGGCATGATAATATCTAGGAGAATTAGATCTATTTCCTTTCCTTCTGCTGTGATGAGCATAAGGGCATCATAGCCATTGGGTGCCGAGAAAACTTTGTGACCGAGTTTCTCAAACCGTTTTCTTAATAGTGATATATTACTTTGATTGTCGTCTACGATGAGTATGGTCCCATTTATCAGATTTTTGTGTTCACCTTGCTTCAGTGGCTGAATACTATCCAAAACATCTTGTATTTCTGTCAAATTGGCTGTGCCCTGAAGTTCAAGGTCCAGGCTCGATAAATCATTAAATTGAAACGATGTTAGAGTGTTTAGTTCATTTTCCAAAAATTGACAGGATTCATGCATAATAGATATATCATCTATATAAATCTTGACCTTTTTCTGATTCTGTTTCATTAACGCTTCAATATGTCCGGACATTGTTCTTAGCTGTCCATCTATAATAGATTTGATTTCACTTCCTATCTTATTGATTTCCCCAATATTTGTGGTTTCTAATCGTTCATTATTAAAAATTTTATCTATTTTTTTGATAATATCATGCCCTGTATCCTGTATACTTACAAGATGGTTCATGCATTTATGAATTCCATTTTTCTGAAATTCTTCAGTTAACAATTCGCTAAAACCCAAGACCGCATTTATAGGATTTCTCAAATTATGCCGAAGTTTTTTAAAAAAGGTCTTTTTTATGCGAATATTGACTTCTTTCATAATGTGGATTTAGAATAATACATTGCCAAAATTTATTAATATATATGCGGATTGTTTCTTATATATCATCGAATATAATTTAAAATTTAAACATAATATCACTCACTCATGAGGGAATGTTTAAAACGAGAGATGAGATATTATAATGGCGGCCCCTTTACTAATTATTAACATTATTACATATAGTAAACGATTTTATTGTAGGTATTGCAAGCAATATCGAGATTGTGTATCCCCTAAGTTGTGGGGATAAATTTTAAATATTTAATATATTTTCCAGTTTTCTGTTTTTACTTGAAGCATCCATGGAAAGAGCGCTCTCGTAATGATGCTTCGCTGAATCCAGGTCATTTGTTTTAATACATAACTTACAGATCAAAATATGAATAACAGGTTCATAGGGATACGTCTCTAAGGCACAGAAGAAATGTACTTCCGCAAGGTGATAGTCTTTTGTTCTTTGAAAGTGCTTTCCTAATTCAAGGTTCGCGCCGGCATGGTGAATATCCCTTTCCACACAATGAATGAAAGACCTATGGGCGTTTTTATATTTTTGGCGTTTCAGGTAGACTAGCCCAAAATAGTAATACACATCTGCATTCAAGGGATCCACCATTTCTGCGTCTTCAAAAATTCGCTGAGCTCTTTTGATTTTACCGTTTTCAAAATGGAAGTTCCCCAGTTCAATAAGCAGGTTAGATAAATGGCGTTTCTGTTCCAGTTCAAGAAAAAACACTTTTCTAACCAAGCCAAAAAGGTTTTGTCCAGCATAATCTACCTGTTGTTTTTCTAATTCCCTTATCTGCTTCTTATCTATGCTAATAGCTTTCTTTATAAATTTAGTATAATAAGACGGATCTTTCTCTTTCTTGTATTCCCTAGCCAAGCTTACATAAGCATCGGCAAATCTGGGGTCACATTCAACGGCCCGGTGCAGATGATGCAGAACCTTGTTCACGCCATTTCCCTACTTTTCAACAACAATGCCAAGCGGTAGTGGGCTTTCGCGTAATCCGGATTTAGTTCAATAGCCTTTAACAGGTGGTTCTCAGCATCCGTAGGGTTCCCTTCTTCCTCTAAGAGCAGGGCGATATGATAGTGAATTTTAGAAAAACTCGGATCCAGTCTCAAAGATTCAATATAATGCTTCTTGGCCAGTTTTAATTCCTTCCTGATGACCGGAGTCCCGTCTTTTTTTAATCGTTGCCCGGAACTGAGCAGATTGGCCAAGTGGTAATGAGCCATTAAAAAGGAGGGCTCTATATCAATGGCAGTGAGATAGCATTTGCGGGCATCGGCATAATTGCTGGGATCATTCAGGATAAGTCCCAAATGATAATATCCTTTGGTGAAATTCTGATCCGTTTCAATGGCTTTTTCCATGTAGGTCTTGGCCTCTTCCATAACGTTCAGTTTTTTCATTAACAGTCCCAAGTGATAAAAAGCATCCCGGTGTTTATGATTCCGGGCAATGGCTTTCATGTAGTGCTCCTTGGCAGATTCATGGTCTTCTTTTTCTTCAAAGAACTTTGCCAAGTAGTAATAGGCTTCATCGAATTCCTGATTCAGTTCAACAGATTTGTTCAGGTGACTGATCCCTTTATCAATATCCTGGTTTTCCTTTAGTAGAAGTCCCAAATGAAAATGAGTGAGATAGCTTTTTGAATAATGGGTGAGGGACTGTTTTAAAAATTTAATGGCCTCTTTTTCTTTGCTCAGGGCTTTTGAGACCAGCCCCAGATGATACAGGGCTTTTGAAGATCTAGTGTTTAGCTTCAGCGCAAGTCTTAGATATTTATTGGCCTCATTATGCTCATCACGATCTGCGTAAATCATTCCCAGGCGCAGGTGAGCCCTGGAAGAGGTATCATCTATCTTTAACACCTTCTCAAAACATGTGACAGCATAGTCTGTCTCCGGCTGGAAAAGCAGCGTCCCGTCGCTGTCTTTTTGCATACCTGTCATCACTAGTTTTCCCAGATAATAGTTCGCATCTCCGTAATCAGGCCTGATATCAATAGCTGTCTCATAATTCTTTTTGGCCCGGTCATAATCTTCCGGATCCTTTAAGAGCATGGCCAATTCAAAATAAGCCTCGGAAAAATTCTGATTTGCCTCAATAGCTTTGGTGAAATGCTCTATAGCCTCTTCATATTTTTTGAGCTTTTTCAGGAATAGTCCGTAATCAAACTGGATTTTAGTATCATCAAATTTTAGGGTGACCGCTTTTTCAAACAGGTCCCTAGCTTTTTTGTTTTTCCTGTTTTCCGCACTAATGAGGGCAAGTTTATAATAACCCTCAGCATGGTTGTTATCCAGTTTGACAACTTTATTAAATTGTTCTTCTGCACCTTTAAGCTCTCCTTCAGACAAAAGAAGGGATCCCAGTTCATAGCGGGCATCCAAAAAGTCAGTATCTATCTTAATAGCCTGTTGAAGGTGGATCTTAGCGTCTTTTTTGACCACTTTTTTTAATTTCTTTCCTTGTGCCCGGGTTGCCATCAAAGTCCTATTTTGTTTTCATGACCCATACACCGTCCCACTCACCTTTGGGTGGATTCTTTTTCATGTAGTCGCATCGCTCCATATACATTTTTGAACAGAGGTCATCGGGATTTCCTTTTAACCCTTCCTGAAATAATTTCTTCGCATCATCCCACCGCCCATCCTTATAATATTCAACACCGTTGTTGAAATTTCCAAGTACTTCTATCATATTTGGAAAGGTATTCTTATTATGATAATCCAGCACCTCAAAAATACTCACGGGCTGGGTTTTCCCTTTTACAATAACCTTGTCGATCTCTCTCGTACGGTATGTTGCCTTCAGTCCTTCGAACGTATATTCGCTGATGATAATCCGCACTCCATACTGTTTGCAAGCGCTCTCCAGACGTGCGGCCAGATTCACACCGTCACCTATGACAGTATAGTCCATCCGTTTTGGTGAGCCGATGTTTCCTGAAACAATCGTATCAGTATTTAGACCCATGCCATGATCAATGGCAATCTGCCCCGCTTTGGTCCGTGCATCATTTAGGATATATAATTCTTCCATCATTTTAATAGCAGCCCGGACACCCCTGTCCGGATCGTCATCATGGGAAACCGGTGTTCCAAAAATAGCCATAATCGCATCACCGATGAATTTGTCCAGCATTCCACCCTCTCCCGTAATACAATCGACCATGACGGTAAAATATTCGTTAAGAAGCGAGACAGTTCCGGTGGCTCCTAGGGATTCGGTGAGGGTGGTAAAACTACGGATATCAGAGAACAGAACGGTTCCTATGCTTTCCTTCCCGCCCAAGATGTCCTCTTCCGATTCATTCAACAGTTTGTCCGCAAGGCCTGGATCCATGTAGCGGGACATCGTAGACTTCATTCTCTTCTCGTTGCTGATATCCTCCACCATTATGAGGGATCCTAGGGATTCGCTTTCCGATCCCAGCAAGGGCAGAACGCTTATATTCGCTGATACAGTCTCACCGCCTAGATCCAGTTCAACATCCATGAATGTTTCCTCTTCCTGCTCCTTTTTACTTTCCTCATCATCGTCATCATCCTCTACATCCTGCACTTCCTTTCTTTGAATCTTTTCCACCAACCAAGCATTAGTATCGGTGAACAATTCCTTGATCTCCTTTCCAATGATCTCTTTTAATTTTCCTATCTTCAGGATATTAAGCCCCGCCGGATTACATGTAACGATCTTTCCTTCCTCATCTACGGTAATGACACCATTCGACATGGAAGATAACATTCCCAGACTGTAATTTTTCTCGTTCTGGACATCATTGAACAATTTTGCATTTTCGATAGCCATAGAAATTTGAGAAGTAAAGGCCGCCAGTCTTTTCTGATCTTCATCTGTAAATGGCCCCTCCCGCTTGTTCAAGACTTGGCAGACCCCGATCCGCTTCCCTTTCTTATTGACCACTGGTGTACAAAGCATGGACCGGGTAAAATATCCTGTGCTTCGGTCAAAGCCTGGATTAAAACGAAGATCCGCATAAGCATGGGGAATGTTCAATGATTGACCAGTGGTAAATACATTGCCTGCAATTCCGATGTGATTTGGAAATTTTATCACAGATTTTCCGACGCCTTCTGCAACTTCCGTATATAATTCACTTGTTTTTTCGTCGTTGATAAACAGAGTGGAGCGTTCTGCATTCAACATTTTTGTTACTGTCCCTATGATTCTCTCAAGGAGGGGTCCCAGTTCTAATTCTGATGAGACTTGGGAAACAATATCCATGAATTCCAGTTCCTGTTTCCTGGTTTTTTCAATCTGTTCCACAATAATATTCCCTTGAATGGCAACTGCAGCTTGCTTTGTCATGGCCTCAAGTATCTCAAGATCATCTTCGTTAAATTTTCCAACAATCTTATTCAGGATCTGTGAAACACCGATCACTTCGCCTCCCACAGTTTTAAGTGGTGCACATAATATACTTTTTGTTCTGTAACCTGTCCTCATATCCACGGATTTGTCAAACCTGTCATCCTTGTACGCATCAGGTATAATGGCGCCCTCCTTATGACTAAAGACCCACCCTGCAACGCCCTTTGTATTCATGATCCGGATCTCCCTACGGAAATTCCCCTGGGCAACCCGTGAATAAAGTTCCTTGGAATTTTCATCGTTTAAAAAGATGGTTCCCCGCTCAGCACCAAGGGTGGATGTGGTGATCTCTACAAGGGTCTCCAAGGCATTATCCAATGTCTGGCTTGCAGCCATATCATTTGTAATCTGCAGTAAGAGTTCATTAAATTTTTCTTTTTTTATTCGGGACTGACCCGCTGATCGTGTTTGTGTACTATGCATAATTTTCTTCCAGTTTTTTTCTTAATATCACTATTGTGTCTTTTAATTGAAGGATTTGCCCCTCGAATTCGATACCTTTTTTATCCACTTGGTCCATAAGAGAAAATCTGTTTCGTTCCATCTCAGTTCGTAACGCATTCACTGTTCCCTTAAATTGGCGATTCTCATCAGTTATTTTGCTCACCGCCTGCTGGACACGCTCCTCCTCTCCAATGCGAGACCGCTCTAAATTGTCACGGAGTGAGTTCACCGTATCTTTCAATTGACTGATCTCAGTCATATTATTCTTCTCGATTTCCTGGATTTTATCTGCCTGAATGATTTCTGTATTTTCCAGTTTTTTCCGCAATACATAGATGGTTTGTTTTAAATATTTTAATTCCAGCTCAGCCTGTTGAACCGGCTGGTTCTCTATATTCCGGGAAGCGGGATTCATATATTTTCTCCGAAATTTTTATTCTTCCATCCATCGTACCAATCAATGTTCATATTTTCTGTTTCAACTATGGCAGAGGCAGTAACTGGGCGCTTCTTTTCATCAGAGATCATAGGTTTTTCAGATCCGGTTTTCAATGGATCCAGGGATTCTTCCTTAATAAGCTTATTTAAAATATATCCAGCCGCCTTGATTCTGCCAACCATTTGGACCGCATCAGCAATTTTCTTGTCCTTTTGAAAATATTTCCAGTTAAATTTTTGATCCCTTTTTACCTTTACCCTATAAATAAGTTTATTATCTCTTAAAGTACACAAAATCGACATTATCGTCTTTTCCGAACCAATCTGAACATCCCTTTGTTTTCCTTCCCACCAGAATCTTCCCTTTATATATTGATTTGATTGCTGTTTCTTTAGGGATATGGATACTTGCTTATCACTATTGACAATATAATTCAAGTGTTCTCTAATCCGTTTAATTTTATTTTCCGTTTGTTTCAGATCGTTGTCCACTCTTGTTTTTTGTCGTACCAGCATATCCTTTTTTTTTATCAGATTCACAGTTCTTTTATCCAGCTGATCCAGGAGAAATGATATTTCTTTTTTCGATACGGATGAATTCCCGACGCATTTTTGACGATTATAGACTTCCTGAGTTGTTTCCTGCTTGATCATTATTTCTGAACTTACTATATCTTATCCCTTAAAATTAATATATATAACATGGGACAATATACATTCTATTAAATAATATACAATATATTATTTATAATAATTATCCCTTGTTATAATATATATATATAGGGATAATTTATTATAATTACACTTCGTAATTGATCTGCTCCCAGATCAAGTTATACACCAGACAGGAATGGATTCAGGCTAACAGCACAATAAATCCAGTATCTACAAGGGCCGTTGGGGGGGGGGATTACCCCATCCTTGATATTCTCAGCATCAGAGTGTATAATCTAACAGGTATTTTCAAAGCTTAATGAATAAAATATTGTCTATAGTTACACTTTTCCTGTTAAT
>DPYO01000079.1:0-1651 GCA_003535775.1 Fidelibacterota bacterium
GCATTGATAATTGTGGGAGGTGCAGTCCTAATCGGTACTGATGGATCTCCAAACATGGTCCAATATAGGGTTTCATGAATACCCTGTGATCCCTGGGCATCATTCATATACAAACATCCATTGGTTGCAATACCGCCAATGGTTCTGGTTAAATTTTCATTATAGCTCTCAGTTAATATGAGATTCATTCCATATTGCCCATGCATAGGCGGTTCCCAACTCTGGCTTATGGTAGAACCATAATGACCGATAGACCCGGTTGGTTCTCCATTATGTGTTGCCCTTTGCCAGGCTTCGGAAAAACATTCATTAGTACTTTGAAACTCACCAACATTACATCCTACTGTTATGACAAACGGCAATAAATTGTCATTTTCAAGTGAATTTATTTGGGAAGTATTAAGAGAAGCACCATTTCCCCAACTTGATATTGATCCATGTCCCGTATAATTGATTAAGCTTACCCCGTTGTTAATGGCTGTAATACCCTGCTGGTCAGTTCCACTGGGATCATAAATGCCTTGGTAACTGTCATAAGTGAATAGTGAGAGAACCGTTTCCCACAAGAAATCGTTGAACTCATCATCATCATATCCGCCAAAGCCAGGCCCCTGGTTGGAAGCGATTCCCAAGGCATCATCATACCATTCTGTAAATCCTGATTGAGGATATCGTTCATATTCAATGCTTCGTTCTACCTGGGTAGATATTTGGGCAGAATTGCTTCCGGAAAATCTTCCAACAATGACTTCCGCATAGGAATCATTCCCTAAAATAAAGCCATAGGTAGGATCAGAGGCGCTACCACCCACTGAAGGGGACGGAATCTGTGCAATATCCCCCACAAGGAGTAAAAATGTTAATCCATTATCATTATAATAATCTGAAACAAAATTCTGGATTGAATTGGAATTTGATCCTATATCGCTCACATCGACCATTTCTGTTGGAATCCCCTTCTTGTTTTTCCAATCTACCAGCGGCTGCATTTCATCCATAAAAGAAGCATAGCTGATCACAAGCATATTTCCATGATCAATCAAATAAGTAAACCTGGAGTCCTCATCAAAATTGAGGAAATGATTCTGGTAAATATTCAGGAATTCACGGGAATATTTGACTTCTTCATTCGACCTTTCAAAAATGTTGATATTATCCTTTTCAGCAGCTGAGACTTCAACAAGAATGCGATGGTAAACTCTTAATATTTTCTGTACAGGATTATACTGAATGGGATTGAAAACAACTGTTTGGCCCCGAAGATCTCTAAGAACATAAGGATTTTCTAAACCAACAATTTCCCCAGGGAAATACTCATTATTTTGATAAACATCCCCGAATGTGTAGGAAACATCTTTAGGATCAATTAAACGGGAGAGATTTCCCTTTGAAGGAGCAATATGAACGTCTTTATATTCCACAAATTCAGAAGACAAAACTTCAACTTCCATTTTAGCCTGATCCGGAATAATGATGGATCTTGCATATTTATGGATGTCAGGCGCACCTTCCAACAGCAGGGAGGCACCATCATCCAATTTAACCAAATACATATCCCCCTTAGGGGTTTTGACAGGATTGAGATGAAATCCATCGATTAAAAACTCGATTCTACTGGTTTCAAGATTTGAATATATCAGTTTTAACTGGG
>DPYO01000079.1:1985-2941 GCA_003535775.1 Fidelibacterota bacterium
CTTGGTTGGAGTATCTGAGGTAATACCCTGCCAGGTTGAACCGATGAGAAAGGTTACGCAAAATAATGCAGTAATGATTTTTTTCATAGTTTTTTTATTCATTTGTAAAGAAATACCCTACTTTCAAAAATAAAACGTTTTAACAACATGATTCACTTACTTTATTTCATGAGGACCATTTTTCTGATATTTGTAAAATCAGAAGTTTCCAATTTGTAAAGGTATATACCACTGGATACTTTATTGCCATACAGATCAGTGCCATCCCATTGCACCGTATACTTCCCTGCTTTCTGACCTTTGGAAGCTAAACTGGTTACTTGTTGACCTTTCATATTATACACCTCGAGCGAAATATACGATTCCTGAGGCAATTCGTAGGTGATGGTTGTCACAGGATTAAACGGATTGGGATAGTTTTGCGATAAGGAATAATGTGTTGGTGTTAGAAAATATTTCTCAAGAAACAAAATCCCGGAATTATCCGTCAGCTCAATCCCTCCTATACCATGTAGCACATGCTGAGTTCCTGTCTCTGAAGTCAATATCCAATTTTCATTTTTATTAATTTGATAGGAAATATTCAATGATTTATCCGGATTTATAAATTCAATCTCACCTTCATTTTCAACAACTCTCCACCCACCAGTAAATCTAACGTCAAACACTCCTGAAGGAGGCTTCGGCGGTAAACTATAACTCAATATTTCACTCTCAGGTATATCTACCCCGAAATAAAGAGGAAATCCATTAAATGCGATAACATTAGCTTCACTGACACGATTCTCAATTATCTGCCGTGATTTCTCTCTTGCTGAACCCGAAAGGGTAATTTCACCCATACCATAGGATCGAATCCAGTAGCCATACCCTGGTACTAATGTCTCAACAATGAAATATCCATTTATTCCAAATCCAAACGATGTAAGGGGAATAATCAAATTATCCGGGTCTAG
>DPYO01000079.1:3363-10691 GCA_003535775.1 Fidelibacterota bacterium
ATAATGGTCATATTTTCATTTGAAAATCTCAACCAGTATCCTGGACCCATAGTTAATTCTGTCTCCTGATTATATCCATTCGCCCCAAAGGAAAATAATGTATTTTCAATAGCATCAGGAAAAAGTGATTCAAAATCTGCATCACTCACTTCCATTGGCAAACCTACCATATTCCAATCAGAAAAATATTCTACAGTAATATCACTGGATGGCTCTTCTGTGGGAGGAAAGGTAATATCGTCCAGCCAGGCACAATCCTCTTCCATATCAGTTGACCCAGGACCCCCATCCTTTTCAAAAGACCACTTAAATGTATGGGACCCAACATTCACTGGAAAACTGGCAAAAACCCATGGAGTTCCACCATCTTCTGTAGGCTGATATTGCCCCATTTGCTGATTGTCAATATAAAATACAAGCCCATCATAAAAATTGGTCCCGGTTGGGCTGTATTCAGATGCCACTCTAAAACTGAATTCAATATCTCCATCATATATAACATCTAAAGTAATAATCAACTGAGAAGTTTCACTATGATCGATATCACCAGATTGGGCAGAATAAGTACCGTTATAAGGATTGCTGCTGTCAATAATCCAATCAGAATTCCCACTGAATGCCCAATCATTCTGACTGAAATCAGCGGATTCAAAATCTTCATCCGGTGGGCCTACAGTAGTGAAATCCCAGATGGGTCCTACTGTTTCTCCATAATCATTTATGGCAATTATATTCCAAAAATAATGGGTGGAAAAGTCTAAGCCATTCAACATATAGGTACTTGAGCTTGATAAATCACCATTCAGAATATTGGTTGGAGGATTATCCGTACCCATAAATATCAAATATGATGTGGCTCCACCGCCATTCGACCAGGAAAGATCCGATCCTACATTGACAAATCCCTGACCATCAGCTGGGTTAGGACTGTAGGGAGGATAAGGCGGTATTGGTTCTGTAAATATTGCATTCACTGCTTCCAGGGCATCAATTCTTCCGGAACCATACGTGTTATTTTTTCCTGCACTCCCTAAATGCAGAGCAGTTTCCTCCAGAGTCTGACTTATTTGCTCGGGAGTCAACGAATTATCCTTGGAAAGCATCAAAGCAATAACACCAGCTACACAGGGAGTTGCCATGGAGGTTCCCGACCATCCACTTTCATAGCCCGTATTGCTGTAATGAGCCAGTGATTTAATATTTTCCCCTGGAGCAGAAATATCTGGACGAATCAATCCAATGCCGGGACTATAAGCATAATCATTAAATGGACTGATGTCTTCCCATGTGACAGGACCGCGACTGGAGAAAGAAGCAATATTATCGCTGCTATTGGTTGCGCCAATACAAACTACCGAAGAAGTTCCCCCGGTCAGAGTTTGATCAGGATGGAGCCATGGCGGTGGGATATCTCCTGGAGTACGGACGTTATCTGGAATTGGATATGAACCTTGGTCTCCACCTTCATTCCCTGCTGCAATTGAGGCTATAACACCAGCAAACAAAGCATTATTCATTGCATTCCTCCAACTGGATCGATCCGGCCCCCAAGCATGTAGCCATCCTAAGGAGAAACTCATAACATCTACATTATGTGCAACACTGAATTCAACAGCTTCCCAACAGTCGGACTCATACCCACTGCCTCCTGAATCAAGTACCTTTAAAGCCATAATTCGCGCATCAGGAGCCATTCCGGTTTGAGACCCTGCTGTTCCATCTCCGGCAACTGTTCCGGCGCAATGTGTTCCATGACCATGATCATCCATGGGATTGTCATCATTATTAGCGAAATCATACCCATGATTAGGATAAAATAATCCACCCCACATGTGATCCTGTAAATCCACATGATCGTAGTTCACACCGGTGTCAATTACTGCAACCAACGCCCCCTCACCGGTATATCCCAACGCCCAAACATCGTCTGCGTTTACAATTGAAACATTCCAGGTTATTTCACGATCCTGAACGGAATCTGAAAGAACAATAACATCATTCGGAGAATCGATTATCATTTTTCGATATTCATCATGATCAATTCGAGTGACATCGGATCTACTTGAAAGTGTTTTAATTGCCTCAGGAGTGGCGTAACAATTAATTACATTAGTAATCCATAAGGAAGTTACATCTTTGACCTCTGCTGTATTTTCCAGGACAGAAAGCTGATTTAATATATCACTCTGAGTATTTTGAGCAAAATATTTAAGTTCGTTTATAACAAATTGACGCCGATTTGCTTTTGATAAACTCTGCACATTCGAGTACAAAATATCTGAATTAATTTGTTCTTTCATCACAATATTAATCTTGATAAAAGACTCCGGACTTGTCCGGGATAATTCCTCAAATAATTGAGGGGTAATCGGTGTCTGTACATTTTGAATATCGTTCGCCAGCAAAAAACGAATGGCAACTAAAAGCAAACAACTCACTCTGTTCATAGTGTTTCTCTTTTTCTCTTTCTCATTTCGATTATTATTGTTTAAAGAATAAATTTTCCTAATTTAAACAAAACTTTCTTAATAATGACATTTATTGCATCGATGCCAAATTGTCTGTATCAATACTAAATAAATACATATCTGACGAAACATTCCCACCCATTTAGTTGGTTCCACCCCAGATAACTTAATGTTTTCCTGCTTTGGTATCTTCAGAAAGTAATGTTTTTACCTTCTGCCCTGCAATGCTGAAGACTGAAATGGTCACTAATGTCTCTTTCAGAAGCACCATATCTCCACCATTTAAAGGTCATATATGGACCCTGTACCATCTACTAACCACTCCTGTCCTAAATTCGGATTAATTAATTGCCAGATATCATCATTTTTAATTATATATGAAACGTCTAACTTATCCCTGTTACTCATAATCTGAATTTCTCCATAATCTCCACAATCTTTTTGGCGAATGAAAACCGGGCATCAGTTACTCGTTAAAATTATATTTCCTGGGTTGTTTGCACGTACCCAATATCCCCCCCCGGGTTCCAATGTATTTACTTGAGAATAACCATCATTCCCAAATCCATAGATAGTGCCACCAACTATTATGGTGGATGGGTCAGAAATATCTCCAATAGCAATTGATTCTGAAATACCAGAGATCAGATTCCATCCTTCATTCAGGCTAATTGTAAGTTCACTGATTGGGAAGCCGGTAATGATACTAATTCCAGCATTGGGAAACCGTAACCAGTATCCTTCACCATAAATAAGATATGATTGAGCTATATAGCCATTATCAAAAAAGTAAAGCGTCCCTTCAATTGATTCAGGAAATAAGGTGCTATATGATGCATCTTCCACATCAAGAGGCAGGCCCACGAGGTTCCAGCCTGAAAGATAGTCAATAGAGACACTTTCTTGCGGTGGTGTTGCAGAGCAGGCAGCATAGCACTCCTCCATGGTAGCAAAGAATGCATCGGAATAATCCACACCATCAACAACCCAGTCGCACCCAGAAAGATATTGACATTCTTCCTCACTCCAGCCAATTCCTAAAGCCATATCACATACACCAAAATCAATCCCAGTCAGATCAATACACTCAAGATTTGAAGAGCAATCCAGTAATTCACCATTAATATAAAAATCAGCCCAGCACCCATCGCAGTAATTTGCTACACATTCCGCTTCCGGGTAGGCAGGACACTCCCCTACTTCACAGGGATCAGCGAAACACTCTACCGGAAATTCACACTCATCAGATATCATTATAGAAGAGACATCAATTGCCTCACACGTAACGCAGGTAACCTCTTCCCCTTCAATTTCTACAAACCTATCAACATAAGGCTCCAGCATTTCCAAATCATTCAAATGTGTAATCCGGGAAATAAATTCACCGGATTCGTCCTCAAGATAATAAATGCCACAGGCATCCATACAAAACGATGTTTCCGCTTCACGAAGATAACCGGTGATGGAGTACACCGGAGTGAGGTATACGAAAAATAAAAGTGTTAAAGAAAGTCTGCCAATTGATACTTTTTTAATCTGAAAGATGTTTCGCAAAATATTTTGTCTTTCCTATTTCAATAAAATGACCTTTTGTGATTGGGAAAAAGATTCTGACTCTAGATGAACAAAATACACCCCGCTGGAAAATCTGGAAGCATTCCATTGAACAGAATGGCTTCCTGGTCTCAGGTGTTCATCTATAAGGGTTTCCACCAACCGCCCGGTTATATCAAAAACCTGCAGTAGGGATGACGCATGCGTTATTCCTACGGCAAATCGTAACGTGGTGGTCGGATTAAATGGATTCGGATAAACTGGGTGTAAAGCGAATATTTCTGGAACGGTTAGTGCGGACTTTCTCAATATCCACTTTTCATCCCTACCTGAATCTAAAGTTAACTGTCCTTGATCAGATAATGAGATTGCCCCACTCCACTCCGCTCCATTTTCAATGACAGGGACTAACTCCCAATATTTGCCATCTTTTATTTCAAATTCAAAAGTGAGTGATTTGCTACTATTCATTACTTCAAGTACACATTCGTCCGATAAACACAGTTTGGTGTCACCGGAAAAACGAATATCATTCGCTCCTGCTGGTGGTTTCGGGGGCAGACTATAGTTCAATATATTTTCTTTAGGAACACCTTCACCAAAATACAAGGTGGTATTATTGAATACTAATGCGTTCAAGTGTTCAGATGCTTCTAAGGATCTAATTCTGCTTGTCGTAGTTGAAGCAGATAAGGTTATCTCACCCTCCCCGGAACTTCTCAGCCAGTATGCATAACCGGGATCCATGGACTCTGTCTCAGTGTATCCATCTTCAAAACCATAGACTGTACCAGGGATGACCAGTCCATCAGGATCAATAAAATTTTGAACATTTACGGGTGTGGAAATTCCCGCAATCAGGTTCCAGCCTTCCATGAGAGAGATTGATAACTCATTGATTGCTTGTCCAGATATTGAGACGTTTCCTTCATCAGTGATTCGTATCCAGTAACCAATTCCGGGGACAAGGTTTTCTTCAGATACATACTGGCCATTAAATGAAAAGAGAGTATTGGTCACTGAATTCGGAAATAAATTCTCATAGCTTGGAATTTCTACGTTCAAGGGAAGTCCAACCATGTTCCAGCCTGAATTAACCATGAATTCTACGTTATCTACAGGTGGCTCTGAATCTCCGGTTGGTGGAAATTCCACAACATCGATCCAAGCGCAATCTTCATCCATGTATGTAGAACCATCCCCTCCGTCTTTTATATAACTCCAAACAAAAACATGTTCACCCGGAGATACTGAAAATGAAGCATAAGTCCATGGTGTGCCGCCATCTTCTGTAGGCTGATATTGCCCCATTTCTGTTCCGTTAATAGAAAAAACCAAACCATCATAAAAATAATTTCCGGAAGTACTGTACTCAGATGCAACCCGATAGTGGAATCCAATCTGACCATATCCAGTTACATTTAAATTCAAATTCAAGCTTGACGATTGATCATGACTGATTTCACCGGACCGGACAGAATACATACCATTGTAAACGGATTCCGTATCGAAATCCCATTGTGCATTGCCATTAGAATTCCATTCATCAGAAAATTCGTTCGATTCAAACGATTCTGTATAGAACGTGTACATCTCCAATTCAATAAAATAATCATCGACTGTAATGGTAACTGGTATATCAGCTGCAGAATAATTTTCCGCTTCAGCATAAACTATATACGTGCCTTCATAAACAGCAGGAAAAGAAAAATAACCACTATTATCAGAATAAACCAGGTTATCTGGATCACTGCTCAAAGTTAAATGAGCTTGGGCAATGGGAGCTCCGGTGTATCCATCCGTAACCCGGCCAGTAACAGGAATCATGAGAATCGGTTCAAGCTCTACATCTAAAACCGTTTGTTGTAACGGTGATATGCCTACATTATTTATTGTTGTTGATTCATAGCCCACTGCAGAAAAAGTCACATCATATGATCCCATCTGAAGAAGACGGTAATATCTTCCAAAGATAAGATCACTTTCATAAGGTTTTCTGAATTCGCCTGTATTATCGATACCATCTATATAAATTTCGGCAACTACAGGATCACCGCTTTCAGCATCGGTAATATGCCCCGTCAATGCCTTCTTATTAACACGCGTTAACAGTATGAGGGCTGCTTCAAGGTTGTTCTCACAAATTCCCTCAATCTGGCTGGCAGGCGGAATAAATTCCGTTCCCAATTCAATTGTAAATGAAAAGACGCCATGTTCGCCGTATGCATAATCATCAGTGGTTCCGCTGGCAGGATAGAGTTCGTAGGATGGCATTGGATCATAATATCCACCCCCGGCCGCAGGAATAGCAAAGGCCATTTCGTTGGCTAATTCCTCAAGTGCATCATGATCAGGTGCCTGGATATTGTTAGCGTATCCAAAGGGGAACAGCACTAACTCACTGTAACTGTGGTAGGTGATTCCAGTAACAAAATGATGACTTCCTAAAATATCTCTCATGGCCTGAATTTCAGGTTCTGAGAATGCTGACGGTCCACGGTAGGTTTCACTATTTGTATTACCTGATGAGCCTTCACCTCCCCAATTCCAGGCATAATTCCTGTTCGGATCTACTCCATCCCCACCTCCAAAATTTATTGATCCATTTTCATTGTTGTCCCTGATATTTTTTCTCCACCAGAGATCAACTTCATCAGTGACAATTTTATGACCATTTGGATTCACCAACGGCATAAACCAGATTTGTTTATTATTAACCTCATCAGTAATTGTTGGATCACTTCCATAATTAGAGATTATGTGATTCAAAACATACATATTCACTTCAAGGCTAATTGGCTCCCGAGCATGATGTTCCGCCATATAAAACACGGAAGGCTCATCCTCTTCCTCTTCCACATTATCAGAAACTTTCATTGCCCAAATTTCATGACTATAATCATTATAATATGAATTACCAGCCATGGAATACTCTTTGCCACGGGTATTCCCGATATCATAGAGTTTACATATATCTGGATATTGTGATTCTATTTCCTGAAGGTCTTCCAGAAGTTCATCATAATTCCGGTATCCATATAAATCTCGTACCTCCCCAAAATTTTCCTTTAACTGTTCTTCAGTTTGTGTAATAGTAATATGGAAGCCTCGTGTTAATAATTCCCCATATTGAGATTTTGAAACCACTAAATCCAGAAATTCCCCAGGTTTGAAGGCAGCAACATCGTAATCGGTTTCGTTAAATTCAGTTAATACAGTTTTATCCGGATCAACAAATCTGACTACCATTCTTTCTTCGGCAACAAGACTTGACAAAATCATTCCTAATCCAGCTATCAATATTCT
>DPYO01000056.1 GCA_003535775.1 Fidelibacterota bacterium
TACGGGAATTACTTTGACAGAGAACTATGCAATGATCCCCGCTGCCTCAGTAAGCGGGTGGTATTTTTCTCATCCGGATTCTGCCTATTTTGGCCTTGGGCGAATAAGCCGGGAGCAAGTGACAGATTATGCCAGGAGAAAAGGATTAGAATTTAAAACTGCTGAAAAGTGGTTGGCACCTCATCTTAGTTATTAGAAATATAAAATTAAGGTTAAAAAATATGAAGAACCGGGAATAAATGGGTTAATATGAATAGACTGACTAAATGAAAATATCAGAAAAAATAGCAAATTATAAAACTCAAGGTAAAACGTTTTACAGTTTTGAGTTTTTTCCACCAAAAACAGATTTTGGGCTGGATAATTTATATAGCAGGATTGATAGGATGGCATCCCTTCAACCAGCCTATATCGATATTACCTGGGGAGCAGGAGGATCTACTTCCAATAAAACTCTGGAAATGTGTAAAACAATCCAAAAGTATTTTGGTCTGGAGGTTATGATGCATCTTACCTGTACAAATATGCAAGTATCATCAATCAAAAAAGTACTTATAGAAGCGGAAAAAAATGATTTATCTAATATATTAGCTTTAAGAGGAGATCCTCCAGAAGGGTCCTCTAGTTGGGAACAGCATGAAGATGGATTTCGCCATGGGATAGATCTTGTTCGATATATTAGAAAAGAGTTTGGGGACCACTTTTTCTTAGGTGTTGGCGGTTACCCAGATGGCCATCAAGAACAAAGCGATCTGGATGCTGACATATCTTTTCTAAAGGAAAAAGTGGAGGCAGGAGCAGATATTGTAGTGACACAACTATTTTATGATGTAGATAAATTTCTTTTCTTTAGGGATAAATGTATAAAAGCAGGTATAAAAGTACCAATAATCCCAGGAATCATGCCTATACATAACTATGCCAGGTTTTTAAAATTTACTCAATTTTGCCAGGTTAGTGTTCCTGACTCAGTCACTGAGCAATTAGAACTTATAAAGTATGATGATTCCAGCGTAATTAATTACGGCATTGATCAGGCGTCTGGGATGTGTCAAAAACTCATTAAAAATGGTGTGCCTGGTCTACATTTTTATACACTGAATCTGGAAAATTCTGTTTCAGCAATATTAAAGTCACTTGGTCTTGTTTCATCCCAAGGTATCATTAAGGAATTGCCATGGCGGCAATCAACATCAGATGACCGGAAAACAAGTGAAGATGTACGCCCAATATATTGGAGTAATAGACCTGTAAGCTATTTAACACGTACAGAAATCTGGGATGATTTTCCTAATGGTCGATGGGGTAATATAGAAAGTCCAACTTTTGGTGAACTCAACCAGTATCATGCTATTAGAGCAGGTTCTAAGAGTGACAAAATTAGAGCCAAAAGAAAAAAGATATGGGGAGAGCCAAAAAATATCAAAGACATAACGGATGTTTTTGTATCATTCTGTAAAGGAAAGATAAATAGTTTGCCATGGTGTGAGATGCCACTTGCACAAGAGAGTAAACAAATTTCTGGTGATTTGCTTAAACTCAATGAAATGGGATATTTTACTATAAATTCTCAGCCTAAAATCAATGGTTTTCCATCGGAAGATGCTGAGGTTGGATGGGGTGGCCCTGGCGGAAGAATTTATCAAAAAGCTTATCTGGAATTTTTTACATCGAAGGATAAATTAGATAGGTTGCTAAAGAGCATAGGGTCAAAAGAAAATATTTCCTACGAGGCCATTAACATTAGTAGTGATTTAATTACAAACTTACCAGAAAATAATGCAATGGCTGTTACGTGGGGTGTTTTCCCTAATAAGGAAATTATTCAACCTACCATTGTAGATACGCGGTCATTTTTAATCTGGAAGGATGAGGCATTCAGTTTATGGATGAATGATTGGGCTTCAATATACGAAGCGAAATCTAGATCATATAAACTCTTAAAAGAAATATATGACACATATTACTTAGTAAATATTGTTGATAATGATTATGTTGATGGTAATTTGATGCAACAAATGCTTATATTTTAAAAATATTTAAATTAAACCAGTTTAAAACCCATAGGTTAGACATAGAACGATTAATACTACAAAAAACAGATGATAACAAATTTTTACATCATGAACAAGGCAAAAGCAGCAACATCTGTTTTGAATTAATTAAATTGTTAAATATTTGTAAATTAAACAGGGGAAATATATAGACTATGAAGAACATGTATTTGTTTACTTCCGAATCTGTAACTGAGGGCCATCCGGATAAAGTTTGTGATGCAATCTCAGATGCGTTAGTGGATGAATTTCTTAGACAAGATCCAGAATCGCATGTCGCTTGTGAAACTTTGGCTACCAAAGGGCTGGTCATTGTATCAGGTGAGGTACGTTCAAGTGGCTCTGCAAATGTAGAGGCTATCGTTAAAAATACACTTCGCCAAATTGGCTATACGCGGGAAGCCTATGGGATGGAAGATGATAAAGTGGAAATATTGGTTAAACTACAGAAACAAAGTAGTGAAATTGCTCAAGGTGTAGATGAATCTGGCGAGCATGAACAGGGTGCCGGAGATCAAGGATTGATGTTTGGTTTTGCCTGCACAGAAACACCAGAATTGATGCCCTTGCCCATTCATTTAGCCCAACGTTTAACAGAACGACTTGCGAAAGTAAGGAAGAATGGATCCTTACCCTGGTTGGGTCCGGATGGAAAATCCCAAGTGACAGTTAAATATGAAGATGGCAAACCGGTTTCCATAAACAACGTGGTTATTGCCACTCAACATGATAATATGCTTGATCGTTTTGGTACAGAAGAAAAGGAACATGAATTTATTCAGGCTGAAGTGATCAAATACATAATAGAGCCAGTACTGGAAAAGTGTGAATTACCTTACAATAAATCATTTATTGTCAATGGAACCGGGCGTTTTGTTCATGGAGGTCCGGATGCAGATACTGGATTGACGGGAAGGAAGATAATTGTGGACACCTATGGAGGGTATGCCCCGCATGGCGGTGGAGCATTCTCTGGGAAAGATCCATCCAAAGTTGATCGTTCTGCAGCCTACATGGCAAGATATATTGCAAAAAATATAGTTGCTGCCGGGCTGGCAGAAAAATGTGAGGTGCAATTCTCCTACGGCATCGGAGTTGCAGAGCCTACGTCATTTTATGTCCGCACTTTTGATACTGGTACAATAAGCGATGAAAAATTAACAGAAATTTCAAAAAATGTTTTTCCTCTGAAACCGGGTCAGATTATTAAACATCTTGATTTGAAATCCCCTCGTTATAGAGAGACAGCAGCCTATGGACATTTCGGCAGGAACGGAGATAAATTTACCTGGGAAAAAACTGATATGGTGGATACTCTCCAAGCTTTAGTGAACAATGAAACAGAAAAGGAAGTTTTATGTCAGTAGATGTGAAGCCAGTGCAAATTGTTGAATCAATACCGTACAAAATACAGGATTTAAATCTATCAAAAGCTGGTCGTAAAAGGATCAAAATTGCGGAGAAGGAAATGCCAGGCCTGATGGCAACCCGCAAGAAATATGGACCGAAGGAACCACTGGCTGGAAAAAAACTTACTGGTTCCTTACATATGACTATAGAAACAGCTGTGTTGATCGAAACACTGGTTGAATTAGGTGCTGATGTCCGCTGGGCCAGCTGTAATATTTTTTCTACAGAGGACGACGCTGCAGCAGCTATAGCGGAGTCTGGTGTGCCCATTTTTGCATGGAAAGGTGAAACATTAGAAGAATACTGGCAGTGTACATTACAGGCATTGACTTTTCCAGATAGTGGAGGACCTGACCTTATTGTTGATGATGGTGGTGATGCAACATTATTGATTCATAAGGGTTATGAACTCGAAGAATATTTCGCGAAACACGGATCAGCACCAGAAATCACTACTACAGTTGAAGAAGAGCAAATTATTGAAGGATTATTACGTGAAGTATTAGAGAAGGATCCACTGCACTGGCACCGGGTTGTAAAAAATGTCATTGGTGTATCGGAAGAAACCACCACTGGTGTTCATCGCCTGCACCAGATGGAAAAAAACCAAACATTGTTATTCCCGGCGTATAATGTCAACGACTCAGTTACAAAATCAAAATTTGATAATATTTATGGCTGTAGAGAGTCTCTCGCCGATGGGTTAAAACGAGCCATGGATGTAATGGTAGCGGGCAAGACAGTACTCATATGCGGATATGGCGATGTGGGACGTGGCTGTGCCCAGTCCATGCGTGGTTACGGTGCCCGTGTAATGATAACGGAAATTGATCCTATTTGTGCCTTACAGGCTGCTATGGAAGGCTATGAAGTAGTAACAGTAGAGCAGGCACTGCCCGAAACAAATATTTTCGTAACGACAACAGGAAATAAAGACGTCATTACTCTGGGACACATGAAAGCGATGAAAGACCAGGCTATTGTGTGCAACATTGGTCACTTTGATAATGAAATCCAGGTAAATGCACTGAATGATGATCCTGCTGTCAAAAGAGATGTGATTAAACCCCAGGTTGACTGCTATACTTTTGAAACTGGAAATCAAATTTATGTTTTAGCGGAAGGACGTTTAGTCAATTTAGGCTGTGCTACAGGGCACCCAAGCTTCGTTATGTCCAATTCATTCACGAACCAGGTGTTAGCTCAGATTGCACTGGTAACTGAAAAGCCCGGTTTAGGTGTGTATATGTTGCCAAAAATACTTGATGAAGAAGTTGCCCGACTTCACCTGGATAAATTGGGTGTTACGCTCACAGAATTAACTGATGAACAGGCTGATTATATTGGGATATCCAAAAAAGGGCCATATAAACCGGAACATTATCGATATTAATAATTTTTAAAGCACTATGAGAGAATTCTTCCTCAAGATATTTGTTTTTCC
>DPYO01000220.1:0-6540 GCA_003535775.1 Fidelibacterota bacterium
GGAGATTAACATGGCGAAGAAAAAATTTGAGAGAACAAAGCCTCATGTAAACATAGGCACAATAGGTCATGTAGATCATGGGAAGACAACATTAACAGCCGCGATCACATTACATCAGTCTTCATCTGGGATGTCTGAGGTCATGACATTTGATCAGATTGACAATGCTCCTGAGGAGCGTGAGCGTGGTATCACGATACAGACGGCCCACGTGGAATATGAGACGGAGAACCGTCATTACGCTCATGTAGATTGTCCTGGTCATGCGGATTACATAAAGAATATGATTACGGGAGCCGCACAGATGGATGGGGCCATATTGGTTGTGAGTGCTGCTGATGGTCCCATGCCCCAGACCCGTGAGCACGTACTGTTGGCACGTCAAGTGAATGTTCCCAGTATGGTGGTATTCATGAATAAAACAGACCAGGTAGATGATCCGGAGTTAATTGACTTGGTAGAGATGGAGTTAAGGGATTTATTAAATGAATATGAATTTCCTGGAGATGATACGCCCATAATAAAGGGGAGTGCATTAGCAGCATTGAATAGTCCCACTGATGAAGCTGCAACCAAATGTTTGGATGAATTATTAGCAGCCTGTGACAGTTTTATTCCAGAGCCTGAGCGTGATATTGACAAGCCGTTTTTGATGCCGGTAGAGGATGTATTCAGTATTACTGGGCGTGGGACTGTAGGAACAGGCCGGATTGAGAGTGGTATAGTGAAGGTGAGTGATGAGATAGAGATGATAGGGATGGGTGCACACAAGAAGACGGTCTGTACTGGAGTGGAGATGTTCCGGAAGTTATTGGATGAAGGTCGGGCAGGAGACAATGCGGGATTGTTACTTCGTGGTGTTGACAAGGAGGAATTAAAGCGTGGAATGGTTCTGGCAAAGCCAGGCAGTATTACTCCTCATACGAAGTTTAAGGCAAATGTTTATGTTTTGAAGAAGGAAGAAGGAGGCCGTCACACGCCATTTTTCAATGGATATCGTCCTCAGTTTTATTTTCGCACGACAGATGTTACAGGAGTATCGACATTGCCGGAGGGGACGGAGATGGTAATGCCTGGTGATACTGTGGAGTTGTCAATAGAGTTAATTATCCCAATAGCCATGGACAAGGAGTTGCGTTTTGCAATTCGTGAAGGTGGCCACACGGTTGGGGCTGGTGTAGTGACGGATATTATCGAATAAGGTATATTATATGGACAAACAAACTATCCGCATCAGTCTAAGAGCTTATGACCATATTATCCTGGATAAATCCACGGAGAAAATTATTAAGACAGCAAAATCTTCCGGTGCCATTATTTCAGGACCTATTCCATTGCCGACAAAACGGACAGTGTATACGGTTTTGAGATCACCACATGTAGATAAAAAGTCACGGGAGCAATTTCAAACGAAGATTCATAAACGATTGGTGGATATACTTAATTCTACGCCTAAAACCGTTGAAGCGCTTATGAAACTAGATCTCCCGGCTGGTGTAGATATTGAGATTAAGGTATAATTATGCGTGGTTTGATTGGTAAAAAAATAGGCATGACACAGATCTATAGTGAATCTGGATCCATGATTCCAGTTACAGTTATTGAAGCTGGACCTTGTACTGTTATCCAAGTGAAATCGGTTGAAACTGATGGGTATGAAGCTGTGCAGATTGGATATGGACAAAGAAAAGTAAAACATTCAAACAGTCCACTAAATGGGCATTTTAAAAAAGCTGGAGTTCAGCCAAAAAAAATATTGAGGGAATTTGGTGTTGTCCCCGGGTTTGAATATAAACAAGGCCAGGAATTCAACGTTTCATTGTTTAAAGTGGGAGATGATGTGCATGTTTCTGGAACATCAAAGGGAGCTGGTTTTGCAGGGGTAATCAAAAGGCATAATTTCCACCGGCAACCAGAAACACATGGTCAGACTGAGTATCTCCGTCATCCTGGATCAATTGGGCAGGCTTCTTCGCCATCAAAAGTGTTCAAAGGGATGCGTATGCCGGGTCACCATGGAAATAAAAAAGTAACGGTTAAAAATCTTGAAGTTGTTAAAGTTTACAAGGAAAAGAATCTTCTATTATTGAGGGGATCTATTCCGGGTGCAAATAACAGAATAGTAACTATTTCCAAGTAATATGGAACTGAAAATACACGGAACAGGAACATCCAAAATCATAGGTGATGATTCTATTTTTGGGATGCAACCCAATGAGGATGTTGTACATCAAGCTGTCCTGGCTGAATTGTCTAATCGGCATCAAGGCACTCATGCTTCGAAAAGTCGTGGTATGGTTAGGGGTGGAGGAAGAAAACCATGGCGTCAAAAAGGTCGTGGTGTTGCGAGGGCAGGTACAATTCGTTCACCTCTTTGGAAGGGAGGAGGGGTAGTTTTCGGTCCAAAACCTCATCCCTATAAAAAATCAATCAACAGGAAAATGAGACAATTAGCCCGGAAAAGTGTCCTGTCCAGTAAAGCTTCGGGGGGTGCTATCTTTGTAGTAGATGAATTCAAATTCAATAATCCTAAAACTAGTCAGTTCAATCAACTTGTTAAAGATTTGAAACTGACCGGAAAGAGAATCACGGTTCTTCCTGCAATAGTGGATGAGAATCTTTTTCTTTCTGTTCGAAATCTTAAGAATATAACACTTATAAAAGTTGACCATGCCAGCACTTACGATTTAATTGATAATGATATTCTGCTTTTCGATAAAGCCGGAATAATGTTGTTAAATGAACAATTGAAGAATTAGTATTATGGATGATCATCGGGAAATAATTATTCGGCCTTTGTTAACTGAAAAAATGAGTTTTTTAGAAGAGACACAACGGAAATATGCTTTTGAGGTTGCTTTGTCAGCCAACAAAATTGAAATTAAAAAAGCGATACAAAATAAATTTGACGTTGAAGTGAAAAAAGTTGCTACCATGAGACGAAGAGGAAAAAATAAGCGTACTACAGTTCGTAGTGGAGGACGTGTAATTCGAACCCAAGGTCGGCGATCAAATTGGAAACGAGCCGTGATAACATTAAAGGAGGGCTTCACCATTGATTTACTTAAGGGTGAGGTAACAGGATAGATATGGGAATTCGTCTATTAAAACCGGTTACACCAGGTAGTCGCTTTGCAACACGTCCCGATTTTGTGGATTTAACAACTGATAAACCTGAAAAAAACCTAACAATTGCATTGCGGAAAACTGGTGGAAGAAATAATAATGGTAGAATTACTTCTCGACATCGGGGTGGTGGTCACCGTCGTCGATATCGAATCATTGATTTTAAACGGAATAAGTTTGAAGTTCCTGGAAAAGTTGCTACGATTGAATATGATCCCAATCGATCTGCCTATATTGCACTCATTCATTATACTGATGGTGAAAAACGGTATATACTTGCCCCATTTAGTTTAAAAGTGGATGATCCAATATTAGCAAGTGAAACTGCCCCGCTTAAAATTGGCAATGCACTTCCATTAAAGGCAATTCCTTCAGGGATGGTTGTTCATAACATCGAATTGATTCATGGCAACGGTGGACAGTTAGCAAGGAGTGCAGGTGCTTCTGCCCAGATTATGGCTCATGAAGGCGGATTTACTACATTAAAATTACCTTCTGGTGAGATGCGAATGGTCCGTGAAAACTGTTGGGCAACAATTGGACAGGTTGGAAATAGGACTCATGAACAAGTTGTTTCCGGAAAAGCTGGTCGTTCCCGGTGGTTTGGGCGTCGTCCAAAGGTCCGGGGAGTAGCTATGAATCCTGTAGATCATCCAATGGGTGGAGGTGAAGGGAAATCTTCTGGAGGACGTCATCCAACCACCCCTTGGGGAAAGCCGACAAAAGGATATAAAACAAGGAATCGGAATAAGAAATCAAATGATTTAATTGTTAAGAGGAGAAAGTAGGATGCCACGATCCATAAAAAAAGGGCCATTTGTAGATCCTAAATTGATAAGGAAAATTCAAGCCATTAACGATAAGGGTAAGAAAAAGGTGATTAAAACCTGGTCCCGTCAATCAATGGTTACCCCTGATTTTATAGGTCATACATTAGCTATTCATAATGGAAATAAATTTATCCCGGTCTATATTTATGAAAATATGGTGGGACACAAACTTGGCGAGTTTGCTCCCACTAGAATATTTAGGATGCATTCAGGAGATCGTAAATAAACAATGGAAGCTCGAGCTGTTACTCGATATATTCGTCATTCGCCGCGTAAAATTCGGAAATCTCTGGATGTAATTCGTGGAGAGAAAGTAGGTGTTGCTTTAAATATTTTGCATTTTTCAAAAGAGAAAGCGGCATATGTCATTGAAAAAACATTGAGATCAGCGGTTGCGAATTTAATGGTTGGAAAAATGGATGAAAATATCAATCCAGAAACATTAGATATTAAGGAGACTTTTGTAAATGGTGGTCCACCAATGAAACGGTTTCGTGCGGCAGCAATGGGGCGTGCTGCCCGTATTCGTCGTCCTTCAAGCCATTTGACAATTGTGATTACTACAGAAAAAAATTAGGAGAATATATTGGGTCAAAAAACACATCCAGTTGGTTTTAGATTAATTGTGAATAAAGCATGGCATTCAAATTGGTATGCACATAAAGGGTCTTTCCATAAAGAATTGATGGAGGATGTGAAGATAAGGAAGTATTTGAGACATCGTCTTCCAAATGCGGGTGTTTCTCAAGTCAATATTACCCGAACTTCCAAGGGTGTAACTGTTTTAATCCACACGGCCCGTCCAGGAATTGTTATCGGAAGGGGTGGTGAAGAGGTTAATCGTTTAAAAAAAGAATTGAAACAGCTTTCTGATAACGATAATGTCCAAGTTAATATTTCAGAGGTCAAAAGACCGGAAATGAATGCTGCGCTAGTTGGTTCAAGCATTGCCCACCAATTGAAAAAGAAAATTTCCTATCGACGAGTAGTTAATAAAACAATTCAATCTACGATGCGAATGGGAGCACAGGGAATCCGAATAAATGTTGCTGGTCGCCTGGGCGGTGCTGAAATAGCACGAAGTGAAAAGTTTATGAGTGGAAGTGTACCTTTACACACACTTAGGGCTGATATTGACTATGCATTCACAGCATCTCACACGACTTATGGCGTTATTGGAATTAAAGTTTGGATCTGTAACGGAATGGTTTCTGTTTAAAGAAAAATGTTAGAACCAAAAAAAAGTAAATATCGAAGACATCACCGTGGGCATCGTCGTGGCATAGCCACCCGAGGTAATTATGTTGCTTTTGGAAGTTTTGGATTAAAAGCTGTAGAGCCTGGTTGGATTACTGCACGGCAAATTGAATCGGCGCGCATTACAATTTCCCGAATGGTTAGAAATATTGGAAAGATGTGGATCCGAATATTTCCAGATAAACCCATTACAAAAAAACCAGCGGAAACACGAATGGGAAAAGGGAAAGGGCCGCCTGAATATTGGGTTGCGAATGTGAAGCCCGGCAGAGTCTTATTTGAAGTGGAAGGCATTTCAAAAGAGGAAGCAGAGGAAGCTTTTCGTTCTGCCGCTCATAAGTTACCAATTAAAACGAGAATTGTTTCACGAAGGAGATTTTAAGCATTGTGAAAAAAAGTGAGTTAAACGAAATGAATCAAGACGAGCTTGAAAACAAACTACAGGATAATTTGGATGCTTTGCAGAATTTACGCTTTCAAAAGTCGTTGCAACAGTTGGAAAATCCATTAGGGATTAAAGTTTTGAGAAGAGAAAATGCCCAAATTAAAACAGTTCTCCGTGAGTTTGATTTAGGTCTCCGGACTGAAAGAAGTGAGAAGTAGATACTATGGCAGTGAAACGTAGAAGGCAAACATTGATGGGTGAGGTAGTGAGCACCAAAATGGATAAAACAGTAACTGTAAAAGTAACACGAAAGGTGAGACACCCCCTTTATAAGAAATTTGTGAAACATTACAAGAAATACTTATCTCACGTGACATCAGTTGAGCCCAGTTTGGGGGATATCGTAAAAATCTCATCCATTCATCCGATTAGCAAACTTAAGCGCTGGCAGGTAAGTGAAATTATTCGTAAATCAGAAAAAATTGGATAATTATTGTGATTCAACAGGAAACACGATTAAAAGTAGCAGATAATTCGGGAGCAAAAGAAGTTTTGTGTTTTAAAGTACTCGGTGGAAGCCGTCGTCGGTATGCTTCCATTGGTGATATTGTTGTTGTAACCGTAAAGAAGGCTATACCAGGTAGTGTTGTGAAAAAAGGAGATGTTACTCAGGCAGTTGTTGTTCGGACAAAAAAGGAAATCCGTCGGAAAGATGGAACCTATATCCGTTTTGATGATAATGCAGCAGTATTATTAACCGAGGTAGGTGAACTGCGCGGTACACGGATTTTTGGGCCAGTAGCTCGGGAACTAAGGAAAGCAGGATATATGAAGATTATTTCAATGGCTCCGGAGGTACTTTAGGGTGCATGTAAAAAAGGGAATGATAGTCCGTGTTAACAGCGGAAACCATAAGGGAGAAGAGGGAAAAATCCTTCATGT
>DPYO01000220.1:6929-11621 GCA_003535775.1 Fidelibacterota bacterium
AGGCCAACACAGGAAAATCCAAGTGGTGGTTTTGTAGAAAAGGAAGCAGGTATCCATATTTCCAATGTAACCGTTGTTCATGGAGGTCAGCCAACACGAATAGGGTATAAGTTTCTTGAGGATGGAACCAAGGTAAGAATTTCTAAAAAAACCGGAGAAGAAATAGAGTTGTAATTGTGGCAGAAGAAAAAAATATTAAAAATACTCAAATGAAGAAATCTTCTAAAAAATCTTCTGGGGAAAAAATAAAATCTGTTCCAAGGCACGTGAATGATACTAAATCTTCAAGAAGTAAGAAGGGTAAAAAAGGAATCTATTCACCGAATCTGAAGAATTTTTATTTGGAAAAAATTATTAACAAAATGATAAGTCAGTTTAACTATTCAAATACTATGCAGGTTCCAAAACTTGAGAAGATTACCTTAAATGTGGGTATTGGTGATACCAAAACTAAATCAAAAGCTTTAGATAGTGCAGTTGAAGAGCTCACCCTAATTGCTGGACAGAAATCGGTAGTAACCAAAGCCAAAAAGGACGTATCAAACTTTAAGATACGCAAAGGTAATCCGGTAGGGACGATGGTTACATTGCGATCCAACAGAATGTATGAATTTCTTGAACGCCTGAATGCAATTGCCTTGCCAAGGACTCGAGATTTTAGAGGATTCTCATTTAAGTCATTTGATGGTCGAGGAAATTATAATTTTGGAATAAATGAACAAATTATATTTACAGAAATTAATTATGATAAAATTGATGCGATTCATGGGCTGGATGTTGCCATTTCAACTACAGCTAAAACAGATGAAGAGGCATACTTGTTGTTAAAGGAACTTGGGTTCCCACTTAGAGAAAAACCCGTCAAAAAAGAGGTAGTTGAATAATTCAAATGGCAAAAAAATCGTTAATCAGCAAAGCGAGAAAAAAAGCAAAATACTCAACGAGGGCTTACCATCGTTGTTTTAACTGTGGTCGTCCTCATGGTTATTTGAGAAAATTTGGGCTCTGCAGAATATGTTTTAGAGAAATGGCACTAAAAGGCGAAATACCTGGTGTGACCAAGGCGAGCTGGTAAGGAGTTTATTCAAAATGACAATGACCGACCCAATTGCCGATTTTTTAACCAGAATTCGAAATGCCCTAAAGGCTGAAAAACGATGGGTAGATATCCCAGGATCCAATATGAAAAATCGTATTGCTTACGTTTTAAAAGAAGAGAGTTACATAAAAGATTTTATATTCATCTCTGATGGTGAAAAGGTGACGATTCGAATCTTTTTAAAATACGACCATCATGGTAAACCAGTTATTTCTGAATTAAAACGTGTAAGTAAACCCGGATGCAGAATCTATGTAGGGGCCAATGAAATTCCCCGAGTTCTTGATGGACTGGGAGTAGCAATACTCTCCACTTCCAAAGGGATTATTTCCAATAAAGCAGCAAAAAAGTTTAATGTTGGGGGAGAATTAATTTGCAATATTTGGTAGGGAATTATGTCACGAATTGGTAAAAATCCAGTTAATCTTCCTGAGGGAATAAAGGTTAAGATTGAAAAGGACTGCACAAAAGTGAAAGGTCCGAACGGTGAGTTGGAAGTAGCTATTCATAGTGGTATTAGTGTTTCTCATACCGATAACAAGTTGATCGTAGAGAGATCATCAGATGAAAGGAAACAGCGTTCAGTTCATGGAACGATAAGGCAATTGCTTGCAAATGCCGTTACTGGTGTATCAGAAGGATTTTCAAAGGAGCTGGAATTGATAGGGGTTGGATATCAAGCAAGTAACCAAGGAAACAGGTTGCAATTACAAATCGGTTTTTCTCATGATATATTGTTTGAACCTCCTGAAGGGATCTCAATTACAGCAAACAGAACTGAAATCAAAGTGTCAGGGATTGATAAACAAGTGGTTGGAGAGGTTGCTGCAAAGATTCGCTCTTTTAGAAAACCAGAGCCTTACAAGGGTAAAGGTATTCGGTATAAAGGGGAATATGTCCGATCGAAACAAGGCAAAACTGTTGGTGTAGGTGAATAATAGGTATGAGTAAAATCAAGGAAGATAAGATTCGGTTTTCGCATCGTCGAAACCGAAGTAAAAAAACGGCTTGGTTTCATCCTGATCGGTACAGATTGTGTGTTTATCGTAGTAATATGAATATAGAGGCTCAAATAATTGATGATTTCCAAGGGAATACTCTTATCTCTTCTTCTTCCAAAGATAAAAATCTAGTTAAAGAAATAAAAAAAGCAACATCAAAAGTTGAATGTAGTAAAATTGTTGGCGTTGCTCTTGCAGAACGGGCAATTAAAATGAAAATTAAAAAAGTAGTTTTTGATCGAAATGGATATCCATACCATGGAAGGATAAAAGCACTTGCTGACGCGGCTCGTGAGAGCGGGCTGGAATTTTAGCAATGATTAATCCTGCTGAATTAGATTTAATGGAAGAGGCTGTTGTAAGAGTTAGCCGTGTCTCAAAAGTGACTTCTAGGGGAAGACGATTTCGATTTTCTGCTCTAGTTGTAATTGGTGATGGAAAAGGTCATGTAGGGATAGGACTTGGAAAAGCAAATGAGGTTATTTCAGCAATTACAAAGTCGAAAGAGAACGCGAAACAGAATATTCGCCGGATTTCGATCATCAATGGTACTATTCCCCATAAAATTATTGGAAAATTTGGTGCGAGCAGAGTGATGTTAAAACCAGCATCTCCGGGAACAGGAATCATTGCTGGAGCGGCAGTACGTCCTGTGATGGAACAGGTAGGCATACAAAATATTTTAACAAAAATTATTGGTTCTAATAATCCGTTAAATGTTATCAGGGCTGTTATGAATGCACTTGAAAGTTTGCAAGATGCAGTAAAAATAGCAACAAAACGAGGTATTACAGTTAAAGAAGTTTTCAGTTGATATAATGGCAAAGAAACAAAAAAAGATACGGATCACACAAATTCGCAGCCGAATAGGTTATAAACCAAAGGCAAAAGCTACGCTGGATGCCCTTGGATTAAGGAAAATGCACCAAACAGTTGAGAAAGTGGCCTCACCTGCGATCGAAGGAATGATAAATAAAATAGATTATCTTGTGAAAGTTGAGGAGATTTGATGAAGCTGGGTAACCTAAATTCATCGAGGGGAGCAACAAAAAGCACAAAGAGAAAGGGACGTGGTCCTGGGTCTGGGCATGGAAAGACTGCAGGTAGGGGGCACAAAGGGTCTGGTCAGAGAAGTGGTCATAAAAGCAGACCCTGGTTTGAAGGAGGACAAATGCCTCTTTCAAGGCGTTTGCCAAAGCGTGGTTTCTCCAACCATTTGTTCAAAAAAGAAGTTCAGATAGTTAACTTAAGAGACATTGAAAATCTGAATGTGGATAGTGTAACTGCTGAGATTCTTTTTAAGAATAGATTGGTTCGTTCTGCATTTAAACCGATTAAAGTCCTCAGTAATGGAAATATTTCAAAACCACTTACAATTACTGCTAATGCTTTTAGCAAGGGTGCAAAGGAAAAAGTTGAAAAAGCTGGAGGTATGGTTACAGTCTTGTGATAGATAGAATTCGAAATATTTTTAATATTCCTGAATTACGAAAAAGGATTCTTTTTACCTTAGGTATACTTTTGGTTGTAAGAATAGGGGCCCATATTCCTATCCCTGGTGTAGATGGTGAAGCTTTAGGAGCAGCTATTCAAAATTTTCAGAACACCTTATTTGGACTTTATGACCTGTTTGCGGGGGGTGCATTTTCAAGAGCAACACTCTTTGCTTTAGGAATCATGCCTTATATTTCTGCTTCAATTATTATTCAGTTAATGGGAGCCGTCGTTCCGTATTTTCAGCGGCTTCAAAAAGAAGGAGAAGAGGGGAGAAAAAAGATCACTCAGCTTACACGTTATGGGACCGTTCTTATCTCAACTATGCAGGCCTACGGTATATCTATTTTCTTGGGAAGTATGACCTCTACTATTCAAGGTGCAGTTGTCCCCGTGGTTCCCAATCCAGGTATTGTATTTACTTTTACAGCCATTGTGAGTCTTGTCACAGGAACGATGTTGATGATGTGGCTTGGAGAGCGGATTACTGAGAGGGGCATTGGTAATGGGATCTCACTAATTATTATGGTAGGAATTATGTCTAGATTTCCAAGTGTGATTATCACAGAAGTGGTCTACGTCCAGGAAGGGCTTCGTGGTTTACTCGGTGAAATAATTCTAATTGCGATAATGTTTGTGATTGTAGGTTGTGTAGTTTTATTGACTCAAGGTACACGAAAGATTCCCGTACAGTATGCGAAACGGGTTGTAGGAAGAAAGATTTATGGTGGACAAGCTACCCATATCCCGATGAAAGTAAATACAGCTGGAGTAATGCCAATTATATTTGCACAGTCCATCATGTTTATTCCTACCACCATAGCTACTTTTTTTACCAACAATGAGTTTTTTCAATCAATGATGCGTTGGTTTTCATTTGATCATCCATTTTATTGGTTTGTTTTTGGAACAATGATAATATTTTTCACTTATTTCTATACTGCAATTGCATTTGATCCAGTTCAGATTTCAACCACTATGAAACAGCAAGGTGGCTTCATTCCTGGTATTAGGCCAGGGAAGAAAACAGCGGAATTTATTGATAATATATTAACCCGGGTTACCTTACCGGGATCATTTTCGCTCGCATTTATAGCA
>DPYO01000216.1:0-4631 GCA_003535775.1 Fidelibacterota bacterium
CTCCTAAAATAGCTAGGGACACAGTCAGTCCAGGCGCGTTGGTTGATGAACGTGTAGAAATGGATCACATGCGAAAAATCATCGCTGAACACATGCGAAAAAGCATAGACTCCTCTGCCCACGTGTATGTCTTTTCGGAGGTTGATATGACCCACATTGTAAAATATATTTCTAAGAATGGAGACAAATTTAAGGAAAAAGAGGGGTTTTCTTTAACATATACACCGTTCATTGTTTCTGGTTGCATTCAAGCTCTTTTAAACAGTAAAGACATGAACAGCTCACTGGAAGGGACCACAATAGTTCGAAAGAAAAATATAAACATTGGAATTGCCGTAGCATTGGGAGAGGGTCTTATGGTCCCTGTTTTGTCCGAATGTGAAAAACTAGATTTTTTACAGCTGGCGCACAAGTTACAGGACTTAGTCAAAAGGACCAGAGAAAAAGAAATTTCCCCGGAAGAACTGCAGGGATCAACATTCACAATTACAAATTTTGGTGTTTTTGATGTGATTTCCGGAACACCAATTATTAATCAACCAAATGTTGGAATTCTTGGTATTGGTACCATAAAGAAAAAACCGGTTGTTATTTCGACTGATAAAGGAGACGAAATAGGCATACGAAACATGATGATGGTTTCGCTGGGATTTGACCACAGGCTTATTGATGGTGCAGAGGGCAGCAGGTTTATTACTTCTGTTTGTCAAAATTTAATTAATATAGATCTCCAATCATTAAATTTATAAATCAAGCTCAAATTATAAATCCTAAAAGGAGAGGGAGTTAACAAGGGCTCCTTCTAGCGTGTCGTTATATATCTCAGACATGTCCTTGTTGGAGCGAGATGGCAGAGGCAATTTTAGACCCGAGTCGGACATTGTTCAGCGCAAGAGAAACGTTTGTTTTTAGGCTTCGTCCCCCCGTTATTTCGACAATATAATTCAGGAGAAACGGTGTAATTTCTTTTCCTGTTATGTTGTTTTTATTACACTCTTTGAGCGCTTCATTAACATAACCATCCATTTCTCTTTTGGGAATTTCATGTTCTTTTTGTACGGGGTTTGCGACAAGAATTCCAGAGGACATTCCAAAATTACGATGCAATTGGAACAGAGAAGCAATTTCAAAAGCAGACTCGAGTCGTGTTTCTATAGGGCATCCGGAAAACTGTGAATAAAAGGCAGGAAAATCGTTTGTTCTGTGTCCGATAACCGGAACAGACGCCGTTTCAAGTGCTTCAAGGGTTTTTGGAATATCAAGAATGGCCTTGGCTCCAGAGGAAACGACAACAATAGATGTTTTGCTAAGTTCTGTAATGTCCTGAGAGATGTCGAATGTGTTTTCCGCTCCGCGATGTACACCACCAATTCCACCAGTTGGCAAAACATGTATTCCGGCCAGGTGTGCAAAACGAGCAGTGGCCGAAACAGTGGTAGCCCCCGACTGTTTTGTGCTTAAAACATAGCTGATGTTTTGAACGGATGTTTTCACAATATTTTTTTCCATTGCAAGGCGAACAAGCTGGTCTTCCTGTATTCCTATATGAACAGTTCCATCGAGTATAGCAATAATGGCGGGAACAACGTTGAGTTCCTGGGCAATATTTATAGCGGTTAAGGCAAACTCTTTATTTTCCGGATAGGGCATCCCGTGGGCGATTAGAGTAGACTCCATTGCTAAAACAGGCCTATTTCGCTTTAAGGCCGCTTTCACATCAGAAGAAATGCAGAAGTTTTCTTTTGTATAGTTTATCATTGTGTTTTGAGTGGTTGCTATTTTTATATTTTAGTGTTTTGAAAAGTCTTGTTAGTATAAGATACAATCACAACTAATTTATAAATAAAAATAATGGTATTAAAAACCACACTGCCCTTTTTTCGTCCACGGAATGTAGAAATATCAAGAAAAATAAAACTGCTGGCACTGCCAATTATAGCAAGCAACCTAAGCCGGGTAGCTATGAACATGGCGGATGTGGCAATGGTAGGGCAACTTGGCGCCCCAGCCTTGGCAGCAACAGGAATGGGTTCAATGCTGGTTTGGGCAGCAGTAAGCTTTGGTATAAGCCTGCGAACAGCCACACAAACCGTTGCATCTAGAAGGCTTGGTCAAAAGAAGTATTTCGAGTGCGGCACAGCAATGCATAACGGACATTTGTTGGCTTTTCTTTACGGGGTTCCTGCTGCGGCTGTAGGATATTTTTTTGCGAAACATTTTGTGCCATTTTTAATCTCAGAAACAACAGTTACACGGCTTTGTATTGACTACACCACAATTGCTTTTTTAAGTGTGTTATTTTCGGCTTTTGGATTTGTATTTCAAGGATTCTACACAGGTGTTGAAAAAACGTCCGTTCATATGAAAGTTACCGTAATAGCGAACCTTTTAAATGTTTATCTGAATGCTGGGCTGATTTATGGAAAGCAGGCTGTTCAGAGTTTTTTCACATCCATTGAAGCGGTTGATGTCTCTTGGGTCGGCGGATTGTGGTCATGGTATGATTTCCCGGCGCTTGGTGTAAAGGGTGCTGCTGTGGCCACACTTATTTCATCGGCTTGGCTTGCTGCCCACTATTCGTTTTATCTGCTTAAACCAACCATCTATAAAAAATTTCATGTTTTTTCCTTTACTTTTAGTTGGAAAATGTTAAAAAGACAGATAGCCATTGCTGTTCCACAGGGCTCACAAGAAATGCTTGTAATGGTCGGTTTTGTAGTTTTTTTTAAAATTGTGGGAATAATAGGCGTAGTAGAGCTTGCAGCGGTCGAAATTGTTTTTACAATCCTCCAGAGCTCTTTTATGCCGGCAATAGGTGTTGGCCAAGCCTGCGCAACGCTTGTTGGAAAATATTTGGGGGAAGAAAAAACAAAAAAAGCGGAAACAAGCATAGTTGAAAGTGTCCGTTGGTCTTTTTTAATTATGGGATCGGTTGGCGTTATGTTTCTGTTTATTCCTCAATATATTATTCCTGTTTTTACCAACGACCCAAAGGTGATAGAACTAGGAGTTAATGCTTTGCGGATTGCCGCCCTTGTACAGTTTGCAGATGCTGTAGGATTAACGCTTTGGTTTGCGCTTTCTGGTGCTGGAAACACATTCTTTCCAGCTGTAGTAGAAGCGGCGATTGTGTGGGGGTTTTTCTTGCCGGCCAGCTATGTTTCTGGCGTTGTCCTGGGTTTCGGGTTTATGGGGCCATGGATGGCTTTTGTTATTTATATAGTTTTGTTTGCAATTATTATGTTTTGGAAAATACGCAAGGGGGATTGGAAAGAAATAATTATCTAATAAAAAAGATTTTATATCTGTTTTTGTGTAAAACAAATAAAACCGTTGGAAACCAATTTTTTGAAGTTCTTTAGTTCATTATAGCAAACAGTTACAAATCTGGAGTAAATTTTTCTCAGAACCAACCAAGGAAAAAAACAAGAGAGAAAAGGCTATAGTATTTTACTAAATAATAAAAAAGATATAGATCCTGAAGAAACCCAAGAATGGTTGGAGGCAATAGAAGACGCCCTAGAAAAAGACGGAAATGAGAGGGCGGGGTTTTTGCTTGAAACGCTCATCTCTTTTGTGCAATCAAGAGGCGCGAGGCTGGGCCTCAAAACAAAGACGCCTTTTGTCAATACTATTTTACCTGGTGATGAACCGGATTTTCCTGGTGATCGTGCAATGGAGCGGAAAATAAAATCAACGGTACGGTGGAACGCAATGGCAATGGTGACAAAGGCGAACAAAGTAACACCGGGAATTGGGGGCCACATTTCAACCTATGCGTCTGCCGCAACGTTATATGAAATTGGATTTAATCACTATTTCAAGGGCTCCAAACACCCAAAAGGCAAAGACCTCATCTTTTTTCAAGGCCACGCATCACCGGGCATATATGCCCGATCGTATGTAGAGTGGAGGTTTAACAAAGAAAACTTACACGGATTTCGAAGAGACCTTTCAAAAGATGGCGTTTCATCCTATCCACACCCATGGTTAATGCCCAACTTTTGGCAGTTTGCCACCGTATCGATGGGCCTAGGCCCACTTATGGCGGTATATCAGGCGCGTTTTATGCGATATATGATAAATCGCGGCCTTATGAAAGACACCGGAAGAAAAGTATGGGCGTTTTTAGGAGACGGAGAGATGGATGAACCAGAATCTCTTGGGGGCTTAACACTTGCATCAAGAGAAGGTCTTGATAATTTGATTTTTGTTGTGAATTGTAATTTGCAGCGCTTAGATGGTCCGGTTCGTGGAAACTCCAAAGTTATTCAAGAACTAGAGGGCGCTTTTCGAGGGGCGGGGTGGAACGTAATAAAAGTAATTTGGGGATCGGATTGGGACGCCCTGTTTGAAGGAAAAGATAGAGAGGTACTTCTTCGACGAATTGAAGAAATAGTAGATGGCGACCTATTAAAATATGTTGTGGATGGCGGAGCCCATGTAAGAAAACATTTTTTTGGTAAATACCCTGAGCTAGCTGAAATGGTAAAAGACTATACAGATGAAGAGCTTGGAAAATTGAGGGTCGGGGGCCATGATCCGGTAAAAGTATATGCCGCGTATAATGAAGCCGTTAATCATAAGAATCGCCCGACAGTTATTTTGGCGCGCACAATTAAGGGGTATGG
>DPYO01000216.1:5023-6145 GCA_003535775.1 Fidelibacterota bacterium
TTGAGTTTTAGGGATCGGTTCAATATTCCCTTGGGAGATGAGGACGCAATGAAGGCGCCCTTTTACCGCTTCGAGAAAAAAAGTAAAGAATATAAATATTTGAAAAATTGCCGTGAAAAACTGGGGGGGCCAATCCCCACCCGAGAAGACAACGTATCTCCAATAAAGGTCCCAGATATATCTATATTTCAAGAACTTTTGAGCGGGACCGGAAAACGAGAAATTTCTACCACAATGGCCTATGTTCGTTTGCTTACGCTGCTCACGAAAGACAAAACAATTGGCAAGCGCGTTGTTCCTATAATACCGGATGAAGCCAGAACATTTGGTATGGATCCTCTATTTCGACAGCTCGGAATTTATTCAAACCAAGGACAGTTGTATGATCCCGTAGATTCTGATCAGTTTTTGTATTATAAAGAAACAAAGGAAGGGCAAATTCTTGAAGAAGGAATCAATGAAGCCGGTTCAATTTCATCATTTATTGCCGCTGGAATGAGTTACAGCACGCACGGGCAACATATGCTACCCTTTTATATCTATTATTCTATGTTTGGCTTTCAACGGGTGTGGGATTTTATTTGGGCAGCAAGCGACATGAGAGTGCGTGGGTTTCTTATTGGTGGTACCGCAGGAAGGACAACATTGAACGGGGAAGGCCTACAGCATCAAGATGGGCACAGCCATCTAGCCGCAGCCGCAACACCCAACATAAAAGCATATGATCTTGCATATGCCCATGAAATAGCAACAGTTGTTCACCGCGGAATGCAGGAAATGCTCGAAGAAGGCAAAGATGTTATTTATTATCTTACCGTTGAGAACGAGAATTATGTTCATCCCGAAAGACCAGAGGGTGTTGCAGAGGATATTGTTGCGGGTTTATATAAAATTCATGCCACAGAAAACCCAACCATCCGTCTCTTGGGTAGCGGACCATTGATGGGCGAGGCCCTAGAGGCGGCAACGCTTTTAGAAGAGGATTGGGATATAGAGCCCGGAATTTGGAATGTAACCAGCTTTAGCGAACTGAGAAGAGATGCGGAAGAGGTAGAACGTTGGAACTTGATACACCCGAATAAAAAACCAAAGATGTCTCATTTAGAAAAGTGTTTCAGTAAG
>DPYO01000216.1:6552-6860 GCA_003535775.1 Fidelibacterota bacterium
CCTTATTATGCGCTTGGAACAGATGGGTTTGGTCGCAGTGATACTAGGGAAAATTTGCGCCATTTTTTTGAGGTTGATCGCTATTATATTGTCTTGACTGTTGTTTGGGCCTTGGCAACCGAGGGCAAGCTGGACATGGAAGTAGCTGAAAACGTGATAAAGAAATACAATATTGACAAGGAAAAACCAAGCCCGATTACAGTATAGGTGTGAAAAATGATTAAGGAAATACTCTTGCCAGACCTCGGAGAAGGAATTGATTCCGCCGAGGTAAGCGATGTTTTTGTTTCTCCCGGAAAAACAATAAA
>DPYO01000181.1 GCA_003535775.1 Fidelibacterota bacterium
AGTTTAAGGAGTGATTTATGAAAGAAAAATACGCTAATGATGAACATAAGAAACCTGTAGGTAAGATGAGCAATGAAGAAATGGAAATTTTTCTACATAAGGGCTATACACTTAGGTTAGCGTGCTTGAAACCCAATGGTGGTCCATTCGTCGTGCCATGCTGGCATCAATGGGAAAAAAAAAGTAACTGCGAAAAAGGATCTGGTTGCGACTGTGTCAACGGGTGTTACTGGGTAATTCCAAGAGGCCGTTCAAAATGGGCTGAATACTTAAAAAATGATCCCCGTTGCAGTTGGGTAATTGACGATGACCAGACTATGGAAAAAATTTTGTGTGAAGGAGTTGCTGAACTAGTTGAAGAAAGCGTAGTTGAAGGGAAATGGGTAGAAATAGGTGAAAAAATGGCAGTGCGCTATCTTGGACCAGACGGACCTACTTACTTGGAACCTACATTAAATCAGCCTCGCTGGTTATTCAGATTACATCCAGAAAAATTAAAAAGCTGGCAAGGTGTAGGCTGGGCAAAAAACTATTGGTTTGAAAATACTGGAGGACCAACTTGGAAAGAGGTTCATAAAAATGAATAAATTACAAAATCATATTAGATGTGTCTTTTTTTAAAAATCAATGACGTAAAATTGGCATAATTATCAGATTTATAAAATAAAAGATTTGTGTAATCTGTTGGAGAGGCTGGCGCACCCGGCAGCAGTCGAACCCGCGTATTCATTAGTGAATTCAAGACCATGCAGAGTTTGGTGTCCATATAGGTGTCCATTAGTGCAAATCAAATGGGGGCACTCGTTCCTCAAATTCTGGCAGTTCTTATTCATGCTGTTTCACGTATAGTTCTGAATCCGTTTATCAAAAATATACAGACTTCCTGGGTAAAGATGGGGCCTTCGGGAGTTAAAGCCAGTCTGGATGCAGGTGCGAATGATTTAGGTGGGACGTTAATGAATGAAAGTATCACACGAGCAGCAGGTACAAGACACGGACAGGAAATGCTTCCCGAAACTATGGAACAATTGATTGTTCAATCAGGAAGAAAACCTAGACAGCGTGATACAGTATATAGAAATGCAGATCCACTCCAGAAATCAAAATCATTTGGTAATAAATTACTAGTAAATTAGTAATCCCCAAAGAAAGGATTGAATTTAATTTTTTTGCTGACTTTCTTTACAATGAAAGTGAGAACGTGTTTAATTTGGAACCAGCACCGCCCTGCCAAGTATCTTTCCGTCCCTGAGATCATGCAAGACCCTGTTAACCTCATTCAGTGGATATGTAGAGACTTTGCTGATCAAATCTCCCCTTACTGTAAGGTTTGTAACTTCGACAAGATCGGTGAAGTTTCCTACAAAACTTCCAATAATACTAATTTCTCTTGCAACAAGTTCAGCAGTTGAAACTCTAACTTCTCCTCCTGTACCTATTGCAAGGTAACGGCCTTGATTATTAAGCAAACCAACAGCTTGATTCGGTATGTCCGATTCTCCAAAGAAATCTAATACAGCACGAAATCCGTTCCCATTTAAAGCTTTGAAGTGATCCAGCTGATCAAGTGATTCATAACATTCAGTGATTCCTAAACTGTTAGCAAGGTTCCTAGCTTCCTCGCGAGGATCAACAGCAATAATTTCTCCTGGAGTAAGACGCAATAACAATTGGATTCCAAGATGACCAACTCCACCAATTCCTATGACAAGAACCCTGTCCTGGGGACGAATGAATCCCATAAGTTTTCTAACGGCCCCATATGCAGTTATTCCCGCGTCACCCAGCGGGGCTAACTCTGTAAGTGATGCCTTCTGATCAACTTTGATCAAAGATCTTTCAGAAAATTTTGTCAGTTCACAAAACCCTCCGTTTACATTAATTCCTGGTGTTTTCCTGTTAAGCGTATGTGAATCTATGCCATACCTTTCCTCGGTGCTAATTCCGGAAGTTAGGAATGGATAACATAGCACTTTGTCACCTTTTATGAAATTGTTAACACCTTCCCCAATACTATATACCTCACCAGCATTTTCATGACCAAGGACAAAAGGAAGCTTCGCAAGCGGAATACCAAGATCTCTCCCTGTGATGATATGTAAATCGGTTCGGCAAACTCCCGCCGCTTTAATTTTTACTATAACTTCTCCTATACCTGGTTCTGGAGGGGAGTCAATATCCTCATAAACCAGTAGTTCTTTTTTGCGTAGGTCCGAATCGTAATTATGGAGTACAGCTGCTTTCATTTATTTTAAACTTAAATCATCATATACCGTTTTCAGGCTGCCATCCAACCGCCATCAACGAACAATTCTGCTCCCGTTATATAACTGGATTCAGGTCCGGCTAAAAAATGAATTGCTGAAGCAACCTCTGAAGCATTACCCCAACGTCCCATCGGTGTACGAAAAATTATTTCCCGGGACATTTTGTCACCGGCATTTTCAATGGCTTTTTCTTCTCGTAGAACTTTTATAAAGCCTGGACTCACTGTGTTGATCCGAATGTTGTTTGCGGCATACCTTACAGCCGCATTTCTGGTCAAAGCACTGACGGCCCCCTTGCTGGCATGATATGAAGCAGACTTACCAAAACCTCCAGATGCACCAAAAATACTGGAAACATTGACTATAGAGCCCGACTTTTGTTCCTTCATAGATGGAAGAACAGACTTAATTCCGAGCCATATTGATTTTGAATTAACGGATAACATTGTTTCCCAACCCTTTTCATCCTCCTCTTCAAAATCTGATAGGGTACCTATTCCAGCATTATTGACTAAGATGTCTATCTTTCCAAATCTATTTAATACTTGACCAACAACTTCCTTCCATGATTTTTCTTCGGTCACATCATGAACCAGAAATTGATTCTTGAAATCTGACTGTGATTCTTCATATGTATCATTTCTATCCTGATCAGGGAGTATATCTGTTTCAATGACGGTGATTCCTTCTCTTTTAAATCTCGAAGATGTTGCCTTTCCTATTCCTCTGATAGCACCAGTGACAATTGCAATCTTACTTTCAACTTCATTCATTTCATTTAATTTTGACTTTTAAGCCCGATTTTTCTGCATCAATCGCTGCTTTGCAGATTTCCTGAACATGTAGTGCGTCAGCCAGAGAGTCCACTCCCGCATTAGGTTCTCCTCTCACAGTCTGAACAAAATCCCATAGCTCTTCCCTTAATGCCCCCATTGTCCGGCCGTCAATTTCAGGCCAGAAACCAAGATCAGGAAAATAACTGGCTGATTCGTCATTGATAGTCAGTGAGGATTCATATGTTTTAAGAAATGCGGAACCTTTGGTTCCAAGAACTTCAATCGAAGCGTCTACAACTCCATTACCGGTCTGCTTATCCTCTCCCCAACCCAATATGTTTGCTGGAGTACCATCCGGCACAAGCCACGCTGATTCAAGAGTGCATAAAGTCCCTCGTTCCATCTCCATTATCATCACAAAGGTATCTGGCTCCTCAAAACCAAGATGATACCCGCCCCAGGCAGTTATTGAACGGCAGCGCTGTTGACTGATCCACAAAACAAGATCGATATCATGAACCAGAGTCTCATAAACTGGATGTACACGATGTCCATATGCTTCAAACCAAGACCTGGATGCATCACGTTTTGCACGAATGTTAGCCAGTGTTCCTAGCCTGCCTGCTTGAACCTCCCTTTGAAGGATCCTGTGTCTTGGTTCATATCTAAGAATATAACCAAGACGAAGCAGCAGGTTCTTCTGTTTGGCTTGGGCAACCAAATCACGGGCCTCATCAAGTTTCGTAGAAAGTGGCTTTTCACAAAAGACATGAATGTCTTTATTAAGAGCATGCTTTACAAGCTCTGCATGAGTATCTTCAGGAGATACTATTGAGATAGCATCCACATCCACCTCTTCCATCATCCTGAATGGGTCCTTAAATATTGCAGTTTCTGGAAATTCCTTACTCGCCTGTTCAAATGCTAACTGATTGGGTTCCGCAATGGCTAAAAGTCGTGAAGACGGGTAGTTTGCAATCACGTTTGCATGATGCCTGCCGAATCTTCCAAATCCAGCCAGAGCAAAATTGGATACATCAGTTGTTTTTTTGGACATCAATCATTTCTATTGGACGTAATCCTTCTCTGATTAGAATAATTAAAGAGGTGCAGAGCCTCTGGTTTTAAATTAAATTGAAGATTTTCACCAGATTTGATTTTTTCTTCAGATGGAACCAGGATGGAAATGGTGTTTACTCCCAATTTCAAGTATACAAGTTTTTCAGTACCTAGAAACTCAACCACAGTAACGGTTCCAGATATTCCCCCTTGAGAAACAAGCTCAATCTCATTTGGTCTAAATCCCATAATAACAGCATTCTCGCCTAATTTTTTCATAGAATCAGGAACAGGAAGTTCTAAAGAATCATTCTTTAAGAATTTCTTTCCATTCTTTTCATTAATCTCCATATTGAGAAAATTCATAGGAGGGCTTCCAATGAATTCTGCAACAAATCGACTTGATGGCTGGTTGTAGATATTCTCTGGAGTATCCAACTGAACAACTTCACCTTCATTCATAACTGCTAATCTATGGCCCATAGTCATTGCTTCGACCTGATCATGAGTGACGTAGATCACCGTGCTTTTAAGTTCTCCTGTTAATTCGATTAGTTCCTTACGGGTTTGAAGCCGAAGTAAAGCATCAAGATTTGAGAGAGGCTCATCCATGAGAAAAACTTGAGGATTCCTGACAATGGCTCTTCCTAACGCAACCCTTTGTCTTTGTCCACCAGAAAGCTGACGTGGTTTCCGATCGAGCATCTCTTCCAGATCGAGCATTTTTGCAACACGAAGCACACGTTTTTTTATATCATCATCGTCAAATCTTCGTGCTTTAAGAGCAAATCCAATGTTCTTCCCTACTGTCATGTGAGAATACAAAGCATAATTCTGGAAAACCATCGCAACGTCTCGCGCTCCAGGTGGAAGGTGGTTCACGGTACGATCTCCGATTTGAATCTCCCCATCGCTTATCGATTCCAACCCTGCAACCATCCTGAGAGTAGTTGTTTTTCCACAACCAGAAGGCCCAACAAACACCAGGAATTCTCCATCAGCAATATCCACGCTTACATTATTAACAACAAGTGTATTGCCAAAAAATTTATTTAAATTTTTAAGTGAAACAGAAGCCATAATATCCTTCTTATTTTATTGCACCGGCTGAAATGCCGCGGATGAACCAACGTCCAACAAAGAGAAAAAGAATGAAAACCGGTAAAGCTGAACCCACAGCACCAGCAGCGGCAAATCCCCAATTGACCCGATATTGACCAAATACGATACCCGTTAGTCCAATGGGAAGAGTATGAAGGTCATTTGACAGGAGAAGGGTCATTGCAAAAAGGTATTCTGTCCAGGAAACAATAAAAGCAAACATTGCAATGGCAATGATTCCGGGAGCAACTTGTGGAATAATTATCTGGAACAGAGTCCGAATCTTGCTTATACCATCAACTGCAGCAACTTCCTCCAACTCTGGAGGCAAACTTCTTAAGAATGCCTGTAAAAGCCAAATCCCAAATGGCACAGCAAAAGCAGTGTTCATGAGTGCACAGCCCAAATGGCTGTCTATCAGTGATAAGCCATTAAATATTTTGAAAATTGGCACAACCAGCAGTGCAGTAGGAAAAATATAAACACTGAGAAGAAAGAAACTCAACACATGCCTCCCCCTGAATTGAGTACGATACACGCTGTAGGCGCCAGCAACGATCAAAGGAAGTGAAAGGATAACTGTGTATAAGGATACAATAAAACTATTGATTACCCATTTCCAATATGCTGATTTAGTAAAAAGTGAAACGTAATTTTCTAAAGTTATATTTTGAGGTATAAGAGTCTGATTTCTAACCAGTTCCATATTTGGCCGGAATGAAGCAATGAGAATCCAAAGAAAAGGAGCCAGTAAGATGAACATAATCAAAACTATGACCAGCAATCTTAATATCGAAATGGCTGAATAAGAAGAATTCATTTGTTACTTTGATAGATCCTTAAAGGTTTCGTTGGCAAGGATGAATTGTTTTCGATTTAAAAAGATGAAAACAATTGCGAAGATTATCAGAAGTAAAAGAAAAATGATTGCTCCTGCTGAAGCTTTTGAAATGTTGTATCCATAGAATGCGGTGTCGTACATGAGCACCGGTACAGTTGTAGTGGATACTCCTGGTCCACCACGTGTCATCATCCAGATTATGTCAAAGACATTTGAAGCCCAAAGTGTTCCCACAAGTCCAAGGACGGTAAGCGTAGGCAGCAGATTAGGGAATGTGATCGATTTGAACTGCAGCCACACTCCTGCTCCGTCTACTTTTGCAGCTTCAAGTTCTTCTTCTGGAACACTTGCCAGAGATGCAAGGAAAATTATGGTTAAAAAAGGTACGTATCTCCAGGAATTAACAAATGTAAGGCTGATGCCTGCAATTTCTGGATTGGCAAGAAAAAGCAGAGGTTTTTCTAACACACCCAGACCCATCATGGATGTGTTTATGATTCCTGAAGTAGCATCAAACATCCAGCGCCAGAGAATAGCAGTCACTGCTGCAGGTACTGCCCAGGGAAGTAAGATCCAAGTTCGCACAAAATTCTGTCCCCTGAAGGGCTGATTTATCAGCAATGCGATTAGAAGCGAGATGACAGTTTGGAATAATCCATTTGCAATGACCCAAACCGCACTTCGACCTAAAGAAGCGATGAAATTCTTGTCCCCAAAAAGGTCTAAATAATTTTTCAACCCCACCGTCTCAAACTCGCTCCCAATCACCCTTTGTGAAGTGAAGCTTATCTGAATTCCAGAAATAATAGGCAGTATCACCACCAAAATTACCAGAACTACAGCAGGAAGAATCAAGTACAGTCCAAGCCTTGCTTCACTATTACGGAAGTCATTTTGAGTCATAATCTAGAGCTGAATTAGTTCCAAAGAGAATGGCTTTGGATTCAGTAAAGGTAAGGTAGGAAGGCAGATTGATTTATATCAACCTGCCCATAAAGCCTAATTGACGTTGAGCATCAATTCTTCAAGATATTGCACTGCTTCCTTTGGTGAAATGTCTTCCACAACCATTTTCTCCATTGCTTTTGCAGTGAAATTTTGTCCCTCAAATTGACCAACAGCAGGACAATATTTATTCTGCATGAAACCATACATTCCAGTATATGGTGCTTCATCTAAGGACATTTGGTGTTGTTTTTTAAATTTACTCAAAACCGGAGCTGAGAACATGATACGATTCGTTTTTGCATTATCTGTTACTGGAAGAAAAAGTCCGGGCTCTGAAGTGCCAAGCCATTCGCCATAGATTTCAGGACTGAGCCAAAAAGCCATGAACTTGGATATCCCTTCCTGTTTTTCAGGATCATCAGTCATAACCATGAACGCATTTGAATAAGAAAGGGAAAAGCGTTCGCCACTTCCGTCTGAAGGAACAGGGATTGGAGCCGCACCCAAGTCGTTTGCTGTCAATCCTGAATCATTAATCCAAGAGTTCATAAAAGCGTTTTTGAAGGTAATCATTGACGCTTTACCTGAAACGAGAGCCCCTTCCACTTCAGCCCAGGCATAAGATCCAATATCTGGAGGGCTGTACTTGGCAAGCTCTTTTAGGAAGGTGTATGCACTTATATTTTGAGGATTGTTGACAATTGGTTTGCAGTTGTCGTCAAAGATTTTCTTTCCTCCAAAAGCTCCCATCCATGTATAGATGGATTGTGTCCCAGCCAGCGTGTCACTAGCTGGAAGAGCAAAACCATATTGCCCTTTGCTTGGTATAGTCAATTTCTTTGCTGCCGCAAGAACTTCTTCAGTGGTTTTTGGAGGATGAGGAATTCCAGCTTCTTCAAAATGCTTCTTGTTATACATCAGGAGTTCTAACATTCCAAAAGCTGGAATGGCCCAAATTTCTCCATCTGCACGATACTGGTCAACGTAAGCCCCTATAAATTTTACTTCTTTGGCAACCTTGTTGAAAATTCCTGTAGCAGGCTGCACCCCACCAGTCTGCCTAATGGCAGTAAAAAAAGCCGGTATTGCTTGCTGCAGGTCGACTCCAACCCCTGCTTCAACCTGTGCGGTAACACGTGAATAAGCTTCACCCCAACCTACTACATTCTGTTTCATTCTATATTGTGGATATTTTGCATTGAATTTATCCACTACAACTTGCATGGCTTCCACACGGCTGGGTGGCTGTTCCATGTGCTGCATGGTAAGTTGAATCGTTTTCGCTTGTAAGTTAATGCCTAACAGACCTGCAGCAAATGTTAAACTGAAGAGCTTCATCAAGCGAAATGATTTTCCATTAAAACTTCTATCCATTTATTCCTCTATGATTAAGGTTAATAAAAACTGACAAATCAATGATAAAACACGCATTCTAATTCTATATATTATCTTTGTCAAGAAAAAAAATTTCCTTTAGTTATGAATAAATTAATTATGTAACCAACTATTTCTAATTCCGCAACAAAACACCAAATCTTTTATATTTTATTCGAACTTTAGAAACGAAAAAGTCTTTCGGAATTACCTCCCTGAATTAGTTCCAAAGAGAATGG
>DPYO01000206.1:0-998 GCA_003535775.1 Fidelibacterota bacterium
TTTTCGATAGTGTTCAACTTTTAATTCAAAATCCAACGTTGAACCTGATTGCGCATAGTCTGATTTAACATGAGCCAAGGCGATGTATCGCTTCAGGATAGGAGACCAGCAACCACTGGTGGCATAACCCACTTGTTCGTTGCCTTTGTATAATGGTGTACTGGTTCTCCAGGCTGTGCCAGGAAGTTCCGGTGCAAGACCAACCTTGCGGTAATGGTCTTCCAATGCAGTCCACTGAATGTCAATACCGACAAAATCCCATTCCGATCCACGAGCCAATTCAGCTTCCAAAGTTCTTTTACCGATAAAATCTTTTTTCTTCATTTTTACGGCCCATCCAAGTCCCAGTTCATAGGGAGAAGATTTCCTGGATTCAACAATGGCGTGCCGTGATGAAATATAATCCACGTCCAACAGGATCAGTCCCGCTTCGATGCGTGCTATATCTAGGGCTTGCAGTCCAGTGGGTGTAATTCCAAAAGGCTTGCCCTTATCCATGAGCAAATCCCAGACATACAATGCATCCTTCGTATCCATCCAGATTTCATACCCTAAATCGCCCGTGTACCCGGTACGGGAAATTGAGACAGGTATATCGCCGAATTGGGTTTCCATCATCCAGAAAAAACTGAGATTGTTCAAGGAATCGCTGGTAACAGCATTCAAAATAGTCCGGGAGTTTGGGCCTTGAATAGCGAGTGCCGCGGTTGTATATGAATCATCCAAAATAGATAAGTCCATACCAGCGGCGTTGTATTCAATCCATTCTAAATTGGGTTCAGCGCTAGTAATACGAAATTTTTGATCAGATAAGCGCTGGACCGTTCCATCATCAATCTGTTTACCGTCTTCGTCGCACCAAGGAGTGTACATGACCTGACCTGTCTTGCAGATACCTATATTCCGCGTTACCATGCGATCTAAAAAGCGCTGAGCATCGGGGCCTTCAATGATATATTTGTATAAAGGTGTGATGTCTAATAGAGCGGCCTTGGTTC
>DPYO01000206.1:1391-6661 GCA_003535775.1 Fidelibacterota bacterium
CGCCACTCCTGAGATTCATTCAGTCTGGAAGTTCGTTCGAAAAAGGGAGACAGTTTGAGCTGGGTATGGGCCTTAAACTGGTTTCCGTAACTCATGATGCTGATCTTAAAAAGAGTTGTATTAAACAGGTTGGGCCGCCTGCATCCTTCAATGAAATCTCCGATCCACCATTACTTCTGTTTTTTTACATCACCATTTCGATCATAGGCATTTATAATTTTTCGGATGAGATGATGTCGAACAACATCAGATTCAGTTAAATACACAAATCCAATCCCATCTACACCTTTCAATATTTTAATGACTTGAATCATCCCAGAGTCTGATTTTTTTGGTAAGTCGATTTGGGTAATATCGCCGGTAACAATAGTACGGGAATTCACTCCAAGCCGGGTGAGAAACATTTTCATTTGCATAGCAGATGCATTTTGTGCTTCGTCCAGAATCATAAAAGCATTGTTCAGAGTTCTGCCCCGCATATAAGCTAGAGGGACAATCTCAATGATTTTCTTATCCAAAAACGGCTTCAACCGGTTTCGTGGTAGCAAAATACCCAAAGAATCATAAAGAGGTGTAAGATAGGGATCCACTTTTTCTTTTAAATCCCCAGGCAGGAACCCGAGGTTTTCCCCAGCTTCCACTGCTGGCCGGCAAAGAACAATCTTATCCACATCATGGTTTTCTAGAGCCGCCACTGCAAATGCCACTGCAATAAATGTTTTCCCTGTTCCTGCGGGTCCAACGGAAAAGACGATGTCATTTTTTTGAACGGTTTGCACATATGTTTCCTGTCCCTTTGTTCTAGGGGAAATATTTCCTTTCCTGCTGTAGTGAATGACCATGTTAGAGACTTCAATGGCCTTGCCATTTTCTGCATGGATGATTTTGATTAGTTGTTGTACATCAGTTTTTGTCAAGCTTCCTTTTCGGGCTAGTGTTTGTGCCATTTCGTGAAAAACTTCTTGCACTTGGCTTATTTCATTTTCTTCTCCTTCCACATGAATTTCTTGTCCCCTTACTACAATTTTTGGAGAAAAAGAGTCTTCAATAAGACGAAGGTGAGAATCTGAGACTCCAAGAAGGCTCTGGAGATCAACAGCTTTTAATTCAATAGTCTTTTTCATTATTACAATAACTTAATTACTTTCTACAAGTGAATATACGGTATGCAATTATTTAACGCACAAATTATCCATTCATGAAAAACTTAAGAAGTCAAATTCCCTTCATATTGATTTTTATTTTTTTCTCCTCTGGATGTCATACTTTACTTGATACAGATAGAAATTTATTAATTCAACAAGCAGGCCATCTGGAGAAAAAGGGGCGGTATCACTGGGAGAGGCGTATAAATCCGGACCATGCAAAAAAAGCTCAAATTTTCCTTTCTATAGCTAATGAATTAAAACCAGAAGCAGATAATTTAGCTATTCTGTATAGTCAAGCTTGTTATTTTAATGGGCTTTATATTGAACAAATCCCTGAAAAAAAAGACAGTCTTTTTCGGGAAGGATATCAAATCGCAAAGGGAATAGTTTATCATTCAAAATCGTTTCAAAAAGGGTTTAATCCGGTGGAAGATGACAGTTTAATACGAGAACTCAGAGGGATTGAGGCATTAGAAAAATCATTTGTTCCCGCTCTTTATTGGTGGGCTGCTAATCTTGGTAGATACTTGATTAATAAACCTGTTGTTGAAAGATTAAACTACAGGGATTTACTAGAAACAATAATTCATAAAATATTAACACTTGACCCGACGTATCATTATGGCGGAGGATATCGCATGTTGGGAACGGTTTACATTCGTTTACCTGGAATAGAATTATCCAAATCAAAACAATATTTTGATCAAGCTATATTAACCTTTCCTAATTATTTAGGGACAAAAGTATTGTTAGCTCAATACTATTACACCAAGGCCGAAGACAGAGAGCACTTCCATAGAGAACTTCAGGAAGTACTTTCAGCTGATCCTGCACAGATTCCGGAAATTATGCCGGAAAATCTATTCGAACAGGAGATTGCACAACAACTATTGGAACAGGAGTCTTTTCTATTTGAATAATTCTTTCGATTTAATATTGATGCACTTATTATCTGAATTTTATATGTTTAAAAGCTTTTATGAAAGTAAATGGATTTAATCAGGAATATATTAGTCTTCGCTTTTCCTTTTTTTTAGCTGAATTCCCAATTCATACAACTGATCAGTTGAAACCGGGGATGGTGAGTCTTCCATTAGGGATGATGCGGAGGTGGTTTTGGGGAAGGCAATCACATCACGAATGTTCTCGGTTCCCGCCAACAACATAACCAGTCGGTCAAAACCAAAAGCAATGCCACCATGGGGAGGAGTGCCATATTTTAGAGCCTCAAGTAAAAACCCAAATTTTTCTAGTGCTTCCTTATGACTCAATCCAAGAAGTGAAAAGATCTTTACCTGAATATCTGGTTGATGGATTCGTATGGATCCGCCTGCAATTTCGTGTCCGTTTATGGTGAGATCATACCCGCGGCTACGGGTATTTAAAGGATTACTATCCAGTTTTTTAAAATCCGCTTTCTTTGGTGCGGTAAAGGGATGATGCATTGCAGTATAACGGTTAGTTTCTTCATCAAATTCGAACATGGGGAATTCCGTGACCCAAAGGGGGACAAAACTATTTGCATTAGACAGCTTCTCTTGTTTTGCAATTTCTGCCCGAAGGGAACCCAAGGCATTTAAGGTGATCATTTTTTTATCACCGATAAGAAATATAATATCGTTATCATTAATTTTAAGAGCACTGCGCATTTCCACCTGAAGATCATTTGAAAAAAATTTTGAAATCCCGCCCGTAAGTACACCGTTTTCGCCTTTCATCCATGCCAGGCCTTTTGCCTTATATTTTTTGACAAATTCAGTCAATTCATCGATGATCTTACGGGAATATTTTGATCCGCCTTCAATAACCAATCCCTTTACTAGTTCTGCAGATTTGAATGCATTGAAATCAGAGGCATCTGTGAATTCTTTCACATCCTTAAGAGTTATTTCATAGCGGAGATCCGGTTTATCTGAGCCATAAATATTCATGGCTTCATCATAGGTCATCCGCAGAAAGGGATCAGGCAAATCAATCCCCCGAACTGTTTTAAAAATGTAGCGAGTCAATCCTTCCATAGTTGTATAGATATCTTCTTCGTCTATAAAGGACATCTCCAGATCAATCTGTGTGAACTCCGGTTGTCGGTCTGCCCTTAGATCTTCATCTCTGAAGCACTTCACAATCTGGAAATAGCGGTCAAACCCGCTGATCATGAGGATTTGTTTATAAATCTGAGGAGATTGGGGAAGAGCATAAAATTTTCCATGATGAATTCTGCTTGGAACAAGATAATCCCGGGCACCTTCCGGTGTAGATTTCATTAATGTTGGGGTTTCCATTTCAATAAAATTCTGCTCAGACAGATAGTGCCGGGTTGCCTGATAGGTCTCATGACGAATCATCAAGTTTCGTTGAAGCTCATCCATTCGAAGTTCTAAATAACGGTATTTTAGACGGAGGTCTTCTTCTGAGCTTTCTCTGTCAGAAAGAACAAAGGGAAGCGGGGCCGCCTCATTTAGCATTTCCATCTCAGAAACAATTACTTCTATCTCGCCGGTGAACATGTCCGGATTCACAGCCCCTTCATTTCTCGCCTGCACTTTTCCAGAAACGCTTAGAACGTCTTCCATTGAAAGCTTTTTGGCCCCTTCGAAATCACCGGAATAGTCCTCTGAATTAAATACGATCTGAGTTTTTCCGTAGCGGTCGCGCAGGTCCACAAAGATCACTTTCCCGTGGAGGCGGACAGTATTCACCCACCCATTTAAAATGACAGATTCACCTGTATCATCTTTGCAGAGTTCTCCGCAGGTATGTGTTCTTTTTAACATTTTTTAATTAGTATTAGTTAGAAAAAAACCGCTCAAAGTTACGAGCGGTTGTATAAAAAAAATATTGGAAATTAACGTTTTGAAACTTTTAATCGAATCAGTGCTCGAAGCAGTGATGCCTCATTTCTTGCAGTATCAATTTCTTTTACTTCTTTCCGGTCTTGTGCTCTTTGCAGTGATGATTTTGCTCGTGCTGCATCTATTTCTTCTACCCGCTCAAAAGTTTCCAGTAACAGTTCTACTGTTTCTTTTGTGATTTCAGCAAAACCACCACTAACTGCAAGATAGTGATCCTTTTTATTTTGAGTTACTTTTACTTCGCCGGTTCCAAGAGCAATAATCGCATCCCGATGATTGGCCATTACACCAAAATATCCATCTAATCCGGGGCAGCGGATATGCTCTACCTGTCCTTCATCAAGAACTTTATTCGGTGTAACTAATTCCAAGCTGAATGTACTCATCAGGCGTTAGCCTTTTTTGCATTATCAAATGCTTCATCAAGAGAACCGACATAGGAAAACATATTTTCATGGAGTTCATCAGCATCGCCATTTAAAATTGCTTCAAAACCGGTAACTGTATCCTCTAAACTCACATAACGTCCTTTTGTGCCAGTAAACTGTTCTGCCACAAAAAAAGGCTGACTCATAAACTTCTGCATCTTCCGAGCTCGAGCCACGGTCAATTTATCTTCATCAGCTAGTTCATCCATACCTAGGATGGCAATAATGTCTTGTAGGTCTTTGTATTTCTGCAAAACTGTTTGGACATTCCGTGCCACATTATAGTGACGATCACCAATCACACGGGGGTCAAGAATTCTGGAAGTTGAAGCCAGCGGATCCACTGCAGGATAAATGCCTAACTCTGCAATTTTTCGTTCCAAAACTGATGTCGCATCCAAATGAGCAAAGGCCGTTGCAGGAGCAGGGTCTGTCAAGTCATCCGCTGGGACATAAATTGCCTGTACAGATGTAATTGAACCTTTCTTTGTTGATGTGATCCGTTCTTGTAAATCTCCCATTTCTGTAGAAAGTGTAGGTTGATATCCAACAGCAGAAGGCATACGACCTAAAAGAGCTGATACTTCTGAACCGGCTTGAGTGAACCGAAAAATATTATCAATAAACAGCAATACATCCAGCCCTTCTTCATCACGGAAATATTCAGCTATGGTCAGGCCGGTCAAACCTACACGTAAACGAGCACCGGGTGGTTCATTCATTTGCCCAAAGACCATGGACGTTTTTTCGATTACTCCGGACTCGCTCATTTCCAGATAGAGGTCGTTTCCTTCACGGGTACGTTCACCAACACCTGCAAAAACGGAATAACCACCATGTTC
>DPYO01000189.1 GCA_003535775.1 Fidelibacterota bacterium
ATCTCCATCTTATCGTTTGAAACAGTGGTTTGTCCGAACGAAATAATTCCGTTACTTTTCCACCTAATTTTCATCAAGACATTACAATAATGATGGATTAATACTGTTAATTGCAATTATTCATAATAGGGAAGAAGGGAAATACAAAAAATTGTGTTAGTCAAATCCAACAGTAAAAGAATCAATCCTTTAATCATGTTGTTATCCGTTCTTTTTTTGTCAACTGGAGGGGGACAGGGGGACTTTATTTCCTCCAAAGATGTTGTATCGGTGGATGTTCTTCTTTCTCAGGATAGGGTCCACCGCGGCGGGGAAGTAAAATTTGTCCTGATTACTGAAATCAAGGAGGGATGGCATATCAATGCCAATCAGGTTGACAGTGAATTTGTAATCCCGACAGAAATTTTTATTGATACTTTAGAGGGTATGACTGCAAGTAGTTCCATTTTTCCTGAATTTGAGAGAAAACAGTTCCCATTTTCTGAAGATGCACTCCCGGTTTTTGAAGGCAAGATCAACATTGTAACGCCACTGACATTTGCTGATGATCTTCCTATTGGCGAAGTGATTGTAAGCGGTTCAATCTATTATCAGGCTTGTGATGACCGCATGTGTCTTCCGCCAATAGAAATTCCATGGAATTTTAACATTGATGTAGTGAATGCACGTGAAGCTGTTACTGAGATTAATCAGGATTTATTTCATGATAAAAAAACTGTTGAGGAAAACACCGAAACCGATACTGTAGAAGGCTGGATTCAGAGCAAAGGACTGTTTATCACCTTTATTCTTGTGTTTTTTGGAGGTCTGGCACTTAACCTGACACCTTGCGTATATCCGTTAATTCCAATTACAGTGAGTTATTTTGCAAATCAGTCCACGGGAAAAATCTCCAGATCGTTTGTCCTGGCACTTTTTTATGTACTCGGAATGGCTTTAACATATTCCATTTTGGGTGTAGTAGCAGCCATCACAGGTTCGCTGCTGGGAAGTGCTTTACAGAATCCGCTGGTGTTGATATTCATTGCCTTGGTGTTTTTTGCTTTATCGTTAAGCATGTTTGGGTTTTATGAAATCAGGGTTCCTCAGTCGCTGGCTTCGGTTGGTGGCAAGTCCCGGCAAGGTATATTCGGAGCCTTATTCATGGGACTGACGGTTGGGATAATAGCAGCGCCGTGTATCGGTCCATTTGTTGTGAGTCTACTCATATTTGTTGGCGAACAGGGAAATCCTTTTCTCGGTTTCTGGCTTTTCTTCACACTAGCGCTGGGATTAGGTGTCCCTTTTCTAATTTTGGGAACTTTTTCAAGTATGATATCGAGCATGCCACAATCCGGTGTCTGGATGGTTTGGGTCAGGAAGCTATTTGGTGTAATCCTTATCGGGATGGCTGTTTACTTCCTGGAGACTTTGATTCCGGTTAGGATCTACCAATTTGTTTTGGCAGTTCTTTTAATTACTGGTGGTGTTTATTTGGGATGGATCGAAAAATCCACCGGCGGCAAGCTGTTTACCGTATTTCGCTGGCTGATAGGAATAGCATCTCTACTCTTCGCAGTTTGGCTTACAGTCCCTGAGAAGGAGCACCAGGAAATAAATTGGGAGACCTTTGATTATAAACTGTTAGAGCAAGCAAAAACAGATGGCAAACCGGTAATTTTAGACTTTTACGCTATATGGTGTATTCCGTGTAAAGAATTAGACCGCAACACTTTTACCGATAAAGAAGTTGTTAAATTATCCGAGGAATTTGTTACGTTGAAAGTTGATTTAACTCACGAAAGTGATCAATTAGTTAAAGATTTGAAAAAGGTTTTCGAAATAAGGGGTGTTCCAACCATTGTATTTATTGGAGAGAACGGTAAAGAAATTAAACATCTTAGTTTCTATGAATTTATAGAGGCAGAGGAATTTCTGAATAAGATGAAGGAAGCCGTAAATTAATGATAATGATAACAATGACCTCATTCATAAGACAATTTTCACTGATACTGGTGTTGTTTACTATTGGGTGTGCACAAAAGGAAGACAAACAAAAAATTATAAACGATCCTGTTGCTGCGGAAAGACAGGAACAGAAAAAGCCAGCGACACGCCCTGCTAATTCCGTTTTAGCCCCGGATTTTACCCTACAAACAATTAATGGTGAAATTGTTTCCTTAAATGAATTCATGGGGAAGGTGATAATCCTCAACTTCTGGGCTACATGGTGCTTCCCCTGTAAAATGGAAATTCCTGATTTTATCAAGCTTTATGACAAATATCACGATGATGGATTGGAAATCATCGGGGTCACCATTGATTCCGGGACTCCGGATGCTATTGCCAGTTTTGCCGAAAGCTGGGAAATGAATTACACTGTTCTGACTGACATTCAAGGACAGGAGAGCCAGTTGATTACTCTACAATACGGACAGGCGACCGGCAGACCCATTACGGGTGTTCCGACAACTTTTATCATTGATCGGGATGGATATATTGTAAAAATGTATATTGGACCTCAATCTGAAGAAATACTGTATCGCGACCTGAAACCATATATCTGATCCGGTAGTTTCAATCTATACGATTATAACAACTCATTTGAAATATTTTTTTCAAACCTGTATTATCTTTGGGATATTATTCCATTTTTTATTGGCGTTTGATGCGGGTTACTGGCAGCAGGATGTTCACTACACCATGAATGTAACACTCATACCGGAAACTCATGAAATAAAAGGAATATCACATATCGTTTATGTAAACAATTCTCCTGATAGTTTAGATCAAATTTATATGCATCTTTATCCGAATGCATTCCAGGAGGGATCCGTAAAATACCGTGAATATCAACAGAATTATGGCAGGTTAGGCCGGATTGGTTCAATGTTGAAAGATATTACGCCATATGAAGCTGGTATTTTAATTCATAGTTTTAAGATTTCCATGGGAGGTAACCATTTTTCTGAATCGTTTGAAATCGAAGATACCATTTTGGAAGCAGTGCTTCCGAAATCTCTTTCTTCAGATGATTCACTAATCATTGAAATTGAATGGACTCATCACGTTGGTGAACAAATCGAACGTGCCGGGTATGTTGGCGACCAGTACAATGCAGCGCAATGGTACCCCAAATTAGTTGTATACGACGAAGATGGATGGCATAATGATCCATTTCATGCTGAAGGAGAATTTTATGGAGAATTCGGCACGTTTGATGTGACACTTGATCTTCCTGAAAAATATATCGTAGGTGCGACTGGAGTTGTAACCTTGGGAGATCCAGGTTGGGGCTCAGTAAAAGTAGATACATCGCAGAAATTTGATGAATGGTTGAAAGAATTCCAAAACAATAAAACTGAACCCGATTCATCTGCACACAGGGTTGTCTCTTTCCATGCGGAAAAAGTTCATGATTTTGCATGGATTGCATCTCCAACATTTCTGTATGAACACGGTTCATGGAATGGGATAGACGTCCATGTATTGTACAATGAAAGCAATGGGGGCAAATGGACGAAAGTTGTTCGTGAACGATCCGAACGCGCATTGGAATGGTTATCGATTAAGTTCGGCATGTATCCATATCCACAGGTGACAACGACAGACAGAATTAAAGGCGGTGGAATGGAATATCCAATGCTGATCATGAACGGCCGTGATTCAGAGGGACTTATTGTCCACGAAATCGGGCATATCTGGTTTTACGGAATCCTTGCAAATAATGAAATGGATGAAGCATGGCTTGACGAAGGATTTACCACCTTTCAGACGCGTTGGTATTTGGGAAACCGGTATCCTCCGACTGGTCATGATTTCAGTTTGTCTTACTATAAAAACTATCAAAAAAACCGGTGGCGTTATGCTTCACGATTAGATCGCGCACAGTGGAGTACTATCGGATTTATGACAAGCGGATTTGATGAGCCGATCAGCCGGTCATCTTACCTGTTTAACAGCGGGTCATCCTACCGGCAAAATGCGTATACAAAACCTTCCCTGATGCTGGTTGAATTAAAATATATCCTCGGTGATTCAGTATTCCATAAAGCAATGCAGGAATACTTTTCTCGATGGAATTTAAAACATGTCAACGAAGAGAAGTTTATTACCACAGTTGAAGAAGTATCAGGGCAGGACTTAGGTTGGTTTTTTAACGCGTGGCTTCATGATACAGCTCCTTTGGATTACGCTGTTACCGGATGGAAGAAAAAGCAGTTGGAAAGTGGCAATTGGGAAGTGTCGTTGGATATCCGCCAGAAGGGAGACAGATTTCTTCCGGTGAAAATCCATTCGGTTTTAAAAAACGGAGAAATCCATGAAACATGGTATAAAAACTATCTTTGGAGATTTAATGACAGGTTTGTATTTACTGTGCCATACAAACCTGAGAAAATAATTTTGGATCCGGACGGGCAGACAGTCGATCTGGACCGCAGGAATAATCAAACTGGCTTGCTAAAACATGAATGGATGTTCAATTGGCCGGGGATGTCCTACAAACCGCGGGATGCCTATGTTGTTCGCTGGTCACCGCTTTTGTATTATCATGAATTAGATGGGTATATGCCCGGATTACATGTATCCCGTGGATACGGTCCCTGGGAGGGAACCGATTTGAAACTGAACTATGGTTTGGATTCACGGGAACTATCAGGGTCTGTTTATTTGTGGAGGAAACCAGTTCATTCCACTTCAGGAATGTGGTGGGATTTATATGGATATAATCAAATTGCGCTTGGCCAATTCACAGTTCGCATTCATGGACAATGGAATAAAAGATATTCCATTCCTCCATTCCATAATTGGACGTTGGGATTTTATGAATCAAATGCAAAGGATATTTCCCGAACGGATTTATTTGATCCAGGTGTTGTACGAGGGGTATTTGGACGATATAAAATCCAGGTTGGATCACAATCAGCGGAACTGGAAATGACGACAGCGCCTGGAAGTGTCTCTGATTGGTCCTTTAGCCGAATCACAGTGACAATGAATGCTGATATTTCTGTAAAGAGATTCGGCATACTTGACCGGATGGCGATTGGAAAAATTTGGTCTGATGACGAAGGAGTACCCACTCAGGAAAGATATACAATTGAAGGTGCCGGATCTGGTGATATTTTTTCCAGACCATATTTACGGGATGAGTCCAGTTTTTATGGGAGAACCGAGTTACGGTCGCATTATCATCTTGCAGGAGACGCAAACTTGAGAGGATATGTCGGGAAGAGATATGCCGGGACGGAATCAATAATTAGCAATACAGCTGAGGTGTATTATTCCCAATCGTTTCTTGGAATTAATTTTACATTTTCCGGTTTTGTTGACACCGGATTTCTCTGGGGAAGTCAATTCGAACAAGGGGATAACGGATTTGATGGGGATTTTCTGGCAGATGCTGGTTTGGGAATCCGGTTGGAAAAAAATTGGTTTGGGAAATCCTTCTATCTTCGATTTGACTCACCTTTCTGGTTGAGCACTGCTAGTGAAGATGAAAATTCCATTGATTTCTCCAGGTGGGTATTTAGTTTTTCTAGCGGGATTTAATCAATAATCCAGATGGTGAAAATTGTTGAAACTTTTTTCTTTATTATTCATACAATTAACAATAATTTAGGAGAATAACATGCGAAAAATTGTTTTTGGGATTATATTTTTCATAACAGCCCTTATATTTGCTCAGAATTCTGTATTAAAGCAGTTTAGTCAAGCTTTTGCAGATGTGGCCGAAAAAGCAAATCCAGCTGTGGTAACAATTATCACTGAAACGGAATATAAAATGGAGGATTTTCATCAGGGATTGCCGTTTGATAACCCTTTCTTTTTTCCAAGAAATTCACCCCGTAAATATCGTGGACGGGCGCTTGGATCCGGGGTGATTGTAGAAGCGGAAAAGGGTTACATTCTTACGAACAACCATGTGGTTGATAAAGCAGACGAGATCAAGATTAAATTGATGGATAAACGGGTCATTTCAGCAACTGTTGTTGGTACTGATCCTAAGTCCGATTTGGCAGTATTGCAGATCGAAGCAGATAATCTCTCTGAACTGGAGTTGGGGAATTCAGATAAATTGCGGGTGGGAGATTGGGTGCTTGCTGTGGGGAGTCCATTTTCAGCGAATCTTAGTCATACCGTAACTGCAGGAATTGTGAGCGCCTTGGGGCGAAGTAATGTGATCTCTTCACGGGATCATTATGAAGATTTTATTCAGACTGATGCAGCAATCAATCCTGG
>DPYO01000210.1 GCA_003535775.1 Fidelibacterota bacterium
CATTATGTGGATTTTTATGATCAGCTGTTATCTCTTAACAGGATTTTCTCTCCTGTTATACATTTTAACGGGGATCCAGGGATATTTTCAGTTTTCTGTATTTGGTCTTTCCCACCCCTCCCTTGCCCTGCTTACTGCATCAATATACTTATTTACAGAGACGCTGACCATCTTCTTTTTTGTTGGGGCGGGTGCCGATATTAAACAATATATGACCGAAGGCCTGGCGGAAGAAACAGATTACAATCAATCAATCCTTATTAAAAAGAAATTATATCCCCCTACCATGCTGAACATCCTGCTTGTGATTACCGTTTTTGTTCTTGGCGGCGCCGTTGATACACATGTATTACCACACTGGATTCATGGAATCCTTTTTTTTCTGACTTTAGTTCATTTTTTAAAAATGATAAAAACTCAGAATACATGTTTCAAGGAAACGGTGAATATCAGGACTAAAATTGCAGAAAAAGGAAATGCAGGCAATCAATCCCAGACCTCATGAATTATTTTTACATCCCCTTAATTTTTTTAATGGGAATCACGATTTTTATTATATGTGTATTATACATCCAGCGGGAAGAAACACCGGAAAACGATGATCAGAAGGACTTGGAGGAATGGACCTGTCCTGATTGTAGTTTTTCAGTCCAGCTTGGTACCGAATGCCCATATTGTTACACCAAAAAACCAAGATAATATGCTGACCATCGGGAAATTATTTCAGGCAATGGGAATTGCTATTGTGGGAATCGGGTTCATATCCAATTTCCCCGAATTAATTAATTGGAAATCAGCGATCTCCGGACTAATGCTGTTTACCATTGGCTGGTGTATTGAACGATATTTTATTAAATAGTCAATTAATTAGATAGAACAAAATAAGTGCCAATCAGAATAACAGTTCTGTTCATTCTCCTTATGGGAAGTTCTTTTTCTCAAACAATGGAAATTTTGTCGACTGAGGATGATGATTATATAAAGATAACACCGGTTCATCTCACCGATGATTTTCTTTTTTTTCAATCTGATTCTATAAAAATTGAAGAAATCAATTCAGTAAGAATGATAAAGAACAATGATATTCCTATCACAATAAAAGCTGTGCTTGCAACTGGATATTTTTCACTGTTTTATTATATGCTTGAATACATGTATAAAGAAGCTCCCTTCACAATCCCTCAGTTTTCTGGCGTTTTCTCAGTCTTTATTATAGCAGGGACAGGGGCAGGAATAATTTATGGAAAGATAATCAATTCTTATCCCGAGGGAAAAACTAGTTACGACTTTAGTACCATGCCTGTGGAAGAAAAATATACAATACTTCAACAAATTCTTACCAAGAATAAAGTGCCATTTCATAAGACGCCATGATAAAAAAACTGATCATATATGCTGTTATTGGTCTTTTAACAGGGAATACATTCGCTCAGCAAGACTACATGTATACCAGGCCGGGATGGTTCACATTCTTAAAAAACATTCCTGGTGATATGCGGGATTACACCAGGGATCCCTTGACAAAGAAAAATTTATGGGGTCTTACCGCAATAACTGTCAGTACTGGTCTCATGATTTATTATGATGATAAACTGCTTGATGCTTCCAATGAATTAAGTGACCAGCTTGGGTGGTCTGAACAAACCAACTGGAGGATGGAACACATAGGCGACGGCTATCTACAATTATATGTGGCTTCAAGTCTCATCGGTTATGGACTGTATTATAATGATAATCGGGCATTGCAATCTGCAAGCCAAATTTTTGAAAGCGTATTCGCAGCGGGAACAATTGTTCAGTTGCTAAAACATATTACAGGGAGAGAAAGCCCTTTTGTGGCTACCACACCAACAGGCAGGTGGAGGTTTTTCCCCAACCAGACTGATTACCATCATAGAGTACCCGAATTTGATGCCTTCCCCTCCGGACATATTTCTTCCATAACAGCAATGGTTGTAGTCCTCTCAGAAAACTATCCTGAATATACCTTCATTAAACCCCTGGGATATCTTGCAATTGGGCTCAATGCAATTGGCATGATGAACACTGGTGTGCACTGGATGAGTGACCACCCTATTGGCATCGCATTAGGATACAGTTTCGCAAAAATTGCAGTGAAAAAGGGACGGACTCAAATAAAAACTTCTATAAAAACTCCACCTTCCTTTTCAATTTATCCATTATTTGTATCTAAGGACGGCTTTGGGATTCACATGTCCCTTACTCTATAATCCTCTCCATTTACCGTAACTGCCTACATAAACCCGGGGCAGGAATTTTAATATAACATTACATAAATTATGACTCCTGTAACGGAGACATAGAGCCAGATAGGAAGAGTAATTTTTGCAATTTTCCGGTGTTTACCGATTTGATCATTCCAGCCGCGATAGAGTGTTATAAGTGCCAGCGGCACAATAATTGCTGCCAGAAAAATATGGGAAATTAAAATAAAGTAATAAAGTGTTATCCAATCACCAGTATACAATTTAGGACCACTTTTGAACCAGTGATAAACTACATAACTCATAAGGAAGGCAGCAGATGTTCCAAAAGCCGACAGCATAATATTTTTATGGAGCTGGCGTTTATGCTGTCGAATCAGAATGAAGCCAATTAATAATAAAACAGTAGTTATTCCATTTAATACTGCATTGAGAAGTGGTAAGCCAGAAACATCTAATGAGCCTTCAATACCTTCCGGCCTTGGACCAAGGATCAAGAAGGCAACTGCGCCGGAAATAATCACAGAAATTATATAAATAATCCGGAGCCAGAAATTATCAGTGTGTTCTGCCAGAATTCTAATTGATTTGTTTTAGAAGATATTTTATATCACGTTTCAATGATTTATGTTCTGAAGGTTCAGTTCCGCTATAATATCCACGCAAATTTCCTTTGTCATCAACTAAAGCGATCTGTGTGCTGTGAAAAACAATTTCATCAACATCTCCCATTTTGAATCCCTTACCAATCAGGTTTTGAATTTCCTCATAGTTTCCCGTTACAAATGACCAAGTTGATGTGTCCGCTCGGTTTCGATGCGCATAGCCGGAAAGTATTTCCGGGGTATCATAATCAGGATTCACTGTAAATGAAACAAACCTCATATCTTCGTAATCCTTGAAGTCTTTTTGGACAGTCCTCATGCGTTCAGTCATGATGGGACAGGGGCCGGAACAGGTAGTAAAAATGAAATCAGCCAGCCAAACTCTCCCCTCCATATTTTG
>DPYO01000209.1:0-11775 GCA_003535775.1 Fidelibacterota bacterium
TAATATTGGGTTGTTTTTTTTGTTTTGAACACGAAAACAAAATGGGGACAAACAACAATAGCATTATAGAATATTTGAACTTCATCATCATAATTTAAAAATTATTTAATTGGTTCGTCTGAGAATACAATGCACTTTCCAAGAGGCACATCCAGTTCATCTACCGGATTGATCCAGTTTAGCTCAAGTGTATGGTTTCCTTTTGGTAATTCCAGATTGTAATAGAGTTCTTTTGCTCTGCCATGCCAATTAAATGGTAGTCTCTGTACAGCTACTATTTCACCATCAATACTCACTTCTATTTCAGCAACATAGTCCTCATATCCTTTCCCTTTCATTTTTGTCCGATAGTTATTGTCCCAAACTCCGTTATGGGAAGGCCTGATCACAATACCCGTTCCTGTGAACTCAATTACATCAAGCTCCATGATTGTTTCCTTAATCATCAGTACTTCTTTCGGGTAAATGCCAGGATAGGCAACCTCCAGAGGGAGTGTTTCGGGCTCATGATATTTTATTATTATTTTATCTCCTTCCACCCGACCACCGTATTTCACGATGTTTTCAATGGATGATTTATAGCAAATATCGGAACAATCGTTCAGTGAAACACTGGTGTAATTAAGTGTAACATCTTCAATTTCCTTATAAGAATTCAACCATTTTGCAGGAATCTTATCATATCCCATTATTGCACCCAAGATCCCTCCCACGGTAGAAGGGTTGCAATCGGAATCCTGTCCACAGCGCATGGAAATATCCATGGATTTGAAAAAATCTCCCTCTCCGTAAAGCAAGCCAACCAGCACATACGCCATATTCAAATTGGCGTCTATATTGAACGGGGCAAAAACGCCACCCGGATTGTGCTGAACAGAACTCCATTCGCAATTTTCGATTGCCTGCCAGGTCTTGGTCCAGTCATCTGGGTATACCTTATGTAAGTTAATCACATCAGTCATGGCCTTGTGAAATTTACTTTCCTGCGGAACGAGCCTGAGGGCTTCATTGACAATGGTATTGACATCATCATAAATAAAAGTGAGTGAATACATGGCAGCCACATAAACACCAGAATACCAACCGTCACCATAATTCATGATGTGGCCTACTTTATCAGAAATTTTAACTGCTGCATCCAATACACCTGCAGAAGTTAACCCGGCAAAATCAGCTTCAATTTGAAAGTCAATATCATCTGAATGCATGGTATTCTTCCAGTGTCCCGATTCGGGGGGCATAATTCCATTGAGGATGTTGTAACGTGCTGCCAGGTTTGCGCCCTGCAGTCCAAATCCTGCATGGGCAAAAGCCATGGCGAATGAGTCCGCAGAAGCCTCCAGCCCAAGACGCCCAATCACCTCAAGAAATATGGCATCCATGTAAATGTCATCGTTGTTGAAATGCTTCTTTAAATACTCTCCTGTCAGCTCATGTTTCTCCCAATTGGGGATCATTTGTTTTCTGTACTTGAATTCGGTTGGCAAACCATAGCAAACCCCTATAACCTGTCCTGCCCATCCCCCTTTAATTTTGTCCATTAACTCCGTTTTCGAGATTTTAACTTCTTTGGGAATCTTTGTTTTATCTTGTGCATTTGCCGCAAAAACAAAAAATAACATTGCCGATAAAAGGTTCAATTTCAAAATTTTCATATGATTATATTTTTATTGATTAATAATTTTTCTAATTCTTATATTTATAAAACTCATCAGCCTTATCGGATGAATCGTAATCAGGATTTAAGTCATCGACCATGATAAAGAGAATGTTCGGTTTTTGGGTATCTGATTCCAATGTCGCTGGGTGATTGCATCATTCTCTGGATTATTGATTCAAAATCATAGTATAGACTCCGGATCCTAATTCAAACTCTTGAGATTTGCTTCCAATTTTATAGCTCTTAACACAAGCTGCTTTCTTAACTGATTTATTATTAATTTGCAAATTACCTTTAGGCAAAACAATTCTAGAACTTGTATTAGCTGGCACTTCAACTTTTATTTCAATGTTACCTCCCACTCTTTTCCATTCACTTTTAATTTGTCCATACATGCAATCATATGTTGCTTTTGCAAACTCCAGCGAATCGGGGAAAAAGGGTTGAATAATAAAATGTTTAAAACCCACACTTTTTGGGTCAGGTCTTATTCCAGTCAATTCCTTGTAACACCAATGAACAATATCACCAAAAAACATGTGGTTCCGGGAATTATCCAATGATTTCATATTAAAATCTTCCCACAATGTAGTGGCTCCCTGTTCCATCCAATAGCCCCAGCCCGGGTATTTTGTGTTTTTGGAAATTTGAAAAGCCAGATCTCCAAACCCATTATCCGACAAAGCATGTGGGATCCATTTTGCTCCGAGTACTCCACAGTCCAATAAAGAATCGTTTTTGACAATTACCTTTGCGAGGGTAGCCGCTACTTTTTTTACATCTTTTGACGGAACCAAATTAAAATAGAGGGCGGCTGCCAAAGAGGTTTGCTCGCTATTTGCATACGTTTTAGTTTTCTTATTATAAAATTTCTGATTAAACGCCTTTTTGATTTTCACCGCCAAAGCGCCATAAAAATCAGCATCTTCTTGTTTCTCCAACAAACTTGCTATTTGAGACACTTTTAAAGTTAGGTCGTAGTAACAGGCAGTACTCGTTAAGTCTCTCGGAGCATAGGAATTGATGAATACCCAGTCACCTAATCCAATATCTAATATTTGATTCTCAGACTTTTTCATCATAAAACCAATACTCTTTTTCATGTTTTTATAGTGCGATCTAAACACTTCCTTGTCTCCAGAATACACATACATATACCATGGAATCCAGATATAAGCGCCATCCCATGCTGGACCATATCCTATTTCATCACCAAGCATAGAATATCCCCAACCACTTGTTGGTACAATACCAGGTAATACCCCTGATTCTTTTTGGGCATCTTGCAAATCTAAGAGCCATTTAGTATAAGCCATTTGTGGCTTAAAAGTTAACAATGCGGTTTCGGCTGAAAGGTGAGCATCACCAGTCCATCCATTCTTCTCACGCTGTGGGCAATCTGTAGGATAGCCTAAAAAATTACTAATAAACGACCATTCTGAAGCGTGATGGATTTTATTGATTATTTCGTTGGAACAGGTAAACGAACCCGACTGGTCAAAAGAGGTATGAATCACTTTACCGCTTATATCATCTTTTGTTAGTTTACCTGTATAACCTTCTATCTGCACATATTGAAATCCATAATAGGTAAACTTAGGTTCCCATGTTTCTTGCCCTGTTCCTTTAAGCGTATATTCAGCTACCTGAAGCTCTGTTTCGCGATGATGCCTAGCGATGTTATACTGATCGAGTGTTCCATCATCATGAAGGGTTTCACCAAATTTCATTTTAACAACTTCTCCTGCGCTGCCTTTTACTTTCAGTTCTATCCAACCGGCCATATTTTGTCCCATGTCTACCACATAAACTCCAGGTTTTGGAGATTGGACAGCTATTGGTTTCACTTCTCTCATTACCTTATTCGCTGGTATCATTTGAGCTTTAAGTTGACCCAGAGGTCCTGATTTTACTCGCACATTGGTCCATGAACTGTCATTAAATGTGGCTCCGTTCCAGTTTGGGATTTCTAATGTTGCATCGTATTTTTCGCCTTGCCTCATATCGTTATAAATAGTTGGCGAAGGAGCTGCCTTCCATGTTTTATCGGAAACAATCTTTTCCTTAGTTCCGTCCTTATATTCAATCTCCAACTGTAACAAACATGTTGGCCTATCTCTCCATGGGGCTTTATTAAACCCCCAAACAGCCCTACTATCCATATTATACCAACCATTTCCAAGAAGAACCCCCAATGCGTTTTCCCCTTTTACTAATTGTGAAGTAACATCATAGCTAACGTAATGGACTCTATTATCAAAATTGGTAAATGCAGGATCAAGCACATGATCGCCCACTTTCTCTCCATTAATAGATAACTCATATAATCCCATACCAGAAATATAAGCTCGTGCTTTTACAATTGTTTTTTTTGCATTAAAACTCTTTCTCAAATATGGAGCTGCTTCGTAAGTTATTTTTGGTTCACTCCTTTCGACCTTTCGTCTCTGTCCTCTAAATTCAGGCCAGTCGTAAACTCTTGGGGCTTCAATCCATGAGGCCTCCCAATCATTTTTGTTAAGCAATGCCATTTCCCAGTTGGAAGGCTTACTCCACGCTGAAGCATTCCCATTTTCATCCCAAACCATTGTTTTCCAATAACACCTTTGTCTTGAAATTAATGATATTCCTTTGTAATTTATATGAGTTGATTGATTAGATTTCATTTTGTCTGTATCCCACAGGTCACCTTCATTTCTTTCTAATAAATCTAAACTTGAAGCGACAAGAATACGGTATGCCGACTGTGTTTTATTTTGCTCATCTGATACAAGTTTCCAACTTAAGCGGGGTTGAATGACATCGATACCCAAAGGATTATCAAGGTATTCACATGTTAGTGATGCTAGTTTTATTTTGGAATCCTGTCCGTATAAAGTGCTTAGACTTATAAGAGAAATTAATACGCCCAATAAGAAATGATTTATTTTCATCATATAGATATTTAAATTTATTTGTTTGTTTTATTTGTTAAAACAACCTGGTCTTTAATTTTAGAAGTCTCATAATTTTGATAATTAATTGAAATTAACAATACCATAGATTGATGTATTAATAACTTTACATTTTTAGCATAAATTAGAAAAGGGGCTTTATCATCTGTCCATTTACTTCCTTCCATTTGTTAAAAAATTCTTTAAACTTTTGAGGATGCTGCTGTTTCAAATTAATTGTTTCGCTCAAATCATTCTCAAGATTAAAAAGTTCCCAATCAGAATTACTTTTGTTAAAACCCTGGCTAACAATTTTCCAATCCCCCATACGAATAGCAGTTTTTCCGTTTTGACGCCAATATAAATACTCGTGTGGCTCACCTGACTTATCTCCTGTGAGATACGGCATTATATCAACTCCGTCTAGATCCTGTGGAATGGTTGCCCCTGCAATAGTTGCGACAGTAGGCAGAATATCAAGTGAAATTACCGGTTTATCATAAACCGTACCTGCCAGTATTTTCCCGTTCCACTGCATCATAAATGGAATCCTGATTCCGCCTTCGTACATTTGTCCTTTTTCTCCTCTTAAGGGTAAATTACTGGATGTAAGTTCTTTGGTAGGCCCACCGTTATCACTTATAAAAATAATTATGGTATTATCATAAAGACCTGAATCTTTTAGTTTTTGAATTATTTTACCAATGCCCTGATCCATGCTGCTCAACATTCCTGCAAATATTCTTCGTTGAATATCCTCTATATGAGCAAAGGTATTCATGTCCTCATTTTTTGCCTGCAAAGGGCTATGAACTGCATTAAATGCTACTTCCAGAAAGAAAGGCTGATTTTTTTTACGTTCAATAAAACTTATTGCTTCACGGGTAAAGGCATCCGTAAGATAAGACGCTTCTTGAACAGGTTGGCTACTCCGCATGATCGGGTTATCAGCGTCATAAGGAGGCTCGTCGTATCCCATGGAAGTATAATAAGTCGTATTACGATCTGTCCACCTTCCTTTGGTGCCATCAGGTAATACTTTTCTACGATACATGGTAGTTACATTATTCCAGGCAGGATAGGCAAAAGAATGGCCTTCGTGCATAAAACCAAAAAATTCATCAAAACCACGCCGCTCTGGGTGAAAATCAGCCACGCCTCCAAGGTGCCATTTCCCAACTAAACCAGTAGCATATCCACTGTCGTGCAGTACATTAGCCATGGTTTTTTGATTTGTTGGTAAGCCATGATTTGGATACTCATTTTTATGTCCAATTGGATTATTTTCATATCCAAACCGGGTTTGAAACTTTCCAGTTAAAATACCTGCTCTCGAAGGGCTACAATTAGGAGCACTAACATACCCCGCTTCAAATCGTACTCCGTTTGAGGCTATTCCATCGATATTTGGTGTAGGGATTTGTGCATTCCCTTGGCATCCCAATTCGCCATATCCTAAATCATCTGCTATCAACAGCACAATATTTGGGCGGCTTTGAGCAAAAAAGGTGCAAGAAACCAACAAGCCGGTTAATAACGTAATAATCATTTTTTTGCTTTTCATAAAGTATTCATTTTAATTTTGATTCATTATTTATCTTGATTTGCTTATTTTTTTGTTTTAAATATTCAAACAAGAAATAATACATTATAATGGGGTGCTGTTTGTTATGCAGCGTAGCCTCTTACAGAAGTAATAGTTTCTAGCTCTTTTCAAATACATTTTTTATTGCGATTAGAGATTCCGAGAGGTTTTTTCTCAAAAGGATGTCGCTATAATCTCGACCTGTTTTAGGACCGCTTATTTCTAAATAACCCACAAGGTCATTTACTGGAAATAATTGCAGATTCTTTTCGATACAATTTTTCAGTTCTTCAAGGTCAACAATCCCTTTTTGCTGTTCTTCTTTAGAAAAGCCAAAAGTGCTTGAGAAAATAGCATCTGTGTTTTTAAAATGAAATTCTGCCATCATCGGAATGGCGTGCTCAAACAGTTCTGTATTTGAATGAATTATTTGTTGTGTTTCATCTGCCAAACCATGGCTAATGTCTCCACAGAGAAAAACAGGAACTGTATTTGTTTTGTTTTTTTTATGATAGTCGTTTAATGTGTTTATCATATAATTCATTTCTTGGGGAGTGGTTGGCGGTTCTGCCATACAAGACATAGGCTCCATATTCAATCCCTTCAATCCGCTTTCAAAGGCAAATTGCTGCAATTCTTTCATATGACTTAAATAGCATTCAATCCCTGATTCTTTTAAATGGAATTGATCCCGAAGTACTGCTCCTGGATTTGAACCGCAATAGTCGGCTCCCAAAATTGAAGACACTTGAATAAATCTTTCAAAATTTTTACGCGCCACCTTTTCCATATAGGGGTCACCTATAAAAAAACCACCGAGCTCTCTATGTGCTGTAAACGTACTTTTGATGTTGATGCCTCTTTGGTCTGCTTTTTCTTTTAGCTTGTGAAAGTATCCGTCTTCGAGCGAGTACATTTCAAAAGTGGAACCCATTTGTAAGTTTTTAATATTGTGATCGGCCATCAAATCGAAAAGCCATTCATAACTAAATCTGTATTCAATCGCATCAGATTTAATTCCTAACTCTATCATAGTTTATCCGCTAGTTTAATGATTACTTTGTTGTGGAATTTTCTTTTTTCCACCACACTATTAAATATTTCTTTTCCTTGTTCAATAGGAACAATGTCTGAAATTAATGGGGCTACCTGTAACTCCTTGTCCATATAATTCAATACTGTTGACCAATCGTCATTTCCAACAGGGACCGTTTTTGAATTCCAGGTACCATAAATGGTAATTTCTCTTCTCAACATATTAGAAAAGTCTTTTTCCTCAATTTTAAATTCGCCTATAATATTTCCCATAAATACAACCTCGGCATTTCTGCTTGCCATATTGATGGCTTGCAAAAAAGTTTGCGGCAATCCACAAGCTTCCACCACGCGGTTCGCGCCTTGGTCGTTGGTCAGTTTAAACACAGCTTCAACAGCATCGGTGTGCTTGCTGTTGATGGGGATAAATCCCATTTCTTCCGCTATTTTTAACTTTTTATCGTCTATATCTACAATGGCCACGTCTTTACAACCGTGTATCTTTAACCATTGCGCGGTCATATTCCCAATAGGTCCAGCTCCGATTACCACGCCAAAATCTCCTGCTGTGATATGCATTTTTCGCACCCCATGTAAGGCTACAGCTGCAGGTTCTGTCATAGAAGCATGCACCATATCTACATGGTCTGGTATAGGGAATAAGTTTTTAATAGGTACTCTTAGGAATTCTGCAAAGGCACCATCACAGCGCGAACCAAAATAATTATATTCTTTTAGCTGTGCATAGTCTCCTGTTTGATATGCAGGCTCACTGGTGTTTGTTGGAACCAAAGGAAAGACAGCAACGCGGTCCCCTTTTTTATACCTTCCGTCTTCTGCATCTTCAGCAACATAGGCACTAAACTCATGCCCCATTACTAAAGGATAATGGTAGGCTCCATTTCCAAAACCTCTCTTTATGTCAGATCCGCAAATACCGCAGGCTGCCACTTTTACAAGAATAGAGTTTTCTGTCACAGCATCCGGAATCGCAGCATTGCTGTGTAAGACTAAATTTTGATTATTTTCTAGTACTAGTGATTTCATTAATTATCAATTGTGATTATTATTTTACAAATATAATCACTAAATGCTTTAATGACCAAATATATTGACTAGTTTTGTTGTATAATTAAGAAAGTCATTCGTTTTTAAACAAACTAAATCATTTTATGATTGAATTAGAAAATAACAATGAAGATGTAAATACAATAATAAATATGAGTAAACCTAAAAAAACCCTATTATCTCCTTCTATGATGTGCGCAGATTTTTTACACCTAGAAGATGAGTTGAGTGTATTAAAATCGGAGGGAGTTGATATGCTTCATATAGATATTATGGACGGGCAATACGTTCCAAATTTTACTTTGGGAACTGATTTGGCAAAGACAATGTATAATTTTAGTGGCATTACATTAGATTACCACCTTATGGTGGAGCAGGCAGATGATACCATCGAATTGTTTACGGAGATACCAGGTTCTTATGTGACCTTTCATCCAGAAACCAGCAGGCACCCAGTAAGAACCATTCAGAAAATTAGAGACAAAGGGTGTAAACCCGGTATTGCCATTGACCCAGCCATTTCTATAGAAACCATAAAACACCTATTGCCTCTTGTAGATATGGTATGTGTTATGACTGTGAATCCTGGGTATGCTGGTCAAGCGCTCATTCCTTTTTGTTTGGATAAAATAGAAGAATTAAAAGCGTGGCGAACCCTTCACAAAGCAGATTTCTTAATTGAAGTGGATGGAAATGTGAGTTGGGAAAATGTTCCTAAAATGATTCGTGTTGGAGCCGATGTTTTGGTATTAGGTACTTCTTCTGTTTTTAACAAAAATGAATCAAGACACGATTCTTACGAACGCTTGAGAAAGACAATTCATAGATCCTTATAAAAAAATGAACAAAATATATTATTTAGACAAACCAGGAGGGACTTTTACTGAAAAGGAAGTTGAAATCCCTGTTCCTCAAAAAGGTGAAATTTTAGTAAAAACACGACGCACCTCTGTATGTCAGTCAGATGTGGTGATCTATAATCACGGATTGCCAAGAATTAAAGAATGGCCAGCAGTGGTACTTCACGAAGTATGTTGTGAGGTTGTTGCATTGGGAGCTGGAGTTGCAAGTTTTTCTGTTGGAGATGTTGTAGGGATTGGTTGTGACATCCCTTGCGGAAAGCGAGACTGTCTCTATTGTGGAGATGAAGGTACAGGGGATTGGACCAGTTGTCCAGATACTTGGGCCACAGGACATGAATTCCCGGGCTTCTCAAGAGAATATGCGGTTCTGCCAGATTGGTTTGTAGATTTGGGACCTATAAAAAAGTTTCCAAAAGAGATCGATTTAGATTTGGCTTGCCAGTTAGAACCTTTGGCTTGTTGCCTGGAAGGAATGACCCGAGTAAACAATTGCATTGAAAACAGAGTCGTGGTTTTGATAGGTGCGGGATCTCAAAGTACCTATGCATTACAAGCTGCACGTGCTATGGGAGCAAGAAAAATTATTATGGTAAACCGAGGAAAAGAACGTTTAGAACGCGTTTTAAAAGATTTCGGTGACGAAAACACCGTAGGAATACTCTGGAATGAACATGTGGTTGAAAACGTATTTAAAGAATGTAAGCCTTTTAATGAACCTCATTTTGTGATGATGAATGTACCACACCAAGCGGGTTATGAATTGGCTACCAAATTGGTGGGATACAATACGGTATTGGATGCCCATGCTGGTGTAAAAGGCCCTGAAGGAAAACCAGTGATCATGCACGAGTTAGATTTAAACAACGATATTCATTATAAGTTGCAGTGCTTTCAGGCAACGCATGGCTCTTCCATGCATGGGATCAATTTGGCACATGAATTGATTGTCAATAACAAACTACCTTTGCTGAGTAAAATGACAAACGAGAGTGAACAATTCAAACCCAATCAATTGTTAGAGGCTATCAAAAGAGCGGATGATAGAGATAGTCTAAAAATAATCATCAATTGGGATTAAGTTTTCTATTTTTTTTATAATATTGATCTATGAATAAACACGAACGATTGACCGAAATTTTAGAGTATTTAAAAAGTCATAATGAGCTATCTGTAGATGAGGCATGTACTATTTTTAATAGTTCTTCCGCTACCATTCGGCGAGATTTTAGTTATTTGACTGCTAAAAAAAAGGTTGAAAAAACTTGGGGAGGAATTGCCTCGTTAAGTGACGTTTCTTCAAATAAATTAGGGATTACTTCCCCCGAAAAAAATATTAAAAACTTCGAAGCTAAAATATCCATTGCAGCTTATACCGCCAGTTTGATAAAAGATGGGGACGTTGTTATTTTAGATGGAGGTACTACCGTGCTTCAATTGATTCCTTTCTTAAAACATAAGAAAATTAGAATCATTACCAATTCCTTACTCATTGCTCAACGAATCGATCAAATTTCTGAAGGGTTTGATTTTGAGCTGTTTGTGACTGGCGGGTTTGTATATCCACGTTCTGGGATGTTAGTAGGCGCTCAAGTTTCAAATTCTATAAAAGACTTTTATTCTAATTGGTTTATTATGTCAGCAGGAAGCGTTAGTAACAAAGGCCTTTTTAATTCAAATTCGCTGGTGGTCGATACAGAAAAAGAAATAATCAAACGTTGTGAGAAATTTGTTGTATTGGCAGATCATACTAAAATTGGAAAACAAGGTTCTGTGAAATTATGTGATTTGGAAAGGCCAGATATGATCATTACCGATTCAGGCTTTTTAGATTTAGATCCAAAAACAAAAGACATTATAGCTGATATTGAAAGTTTACATGTTGTTGAATAGCAATTTGATTAGTCAAAACAGGCCTTGAAATAATGCTAAAACAAGGATTGGGTCGAGCTATAAGGTTCTGTCCTTTCGCTTTACAATCTGATTATTTAGGAAAAAAAATATTGTTTCGATGATAGCTATCTAATAGAAGATTCATAACTTATATTTCATAATAATTAGAAAAAAAATGGGGTGAACTATGGTTCTGCCTAAGCGAAAGGCCTTCGATGCGAATTAGTCCCCATTCTTTTATTGATGTTGCAAGAACCATTTAGAATTGTAGACGTTAGGGTCTTTTAAAGGTATTAGTTACTGCAACTATTCATTTAAAACACTGTTAGTTATGAAAAAAAATGTAATTGGTATTGATGTCTCAAAACTGACCATTGATGCCTATGTTAAAATTGCTCAAGTTCATGCTGAGTTTAGTAATGATACTAAAGGGTTTAGACAATTAGTTAAATGGATTAAGCGTTATACTGATTTTAAAATGATGGGCCAAACTGCTGCTCAAATGATTTTAAATAAGGAAAAAGGAAAAGTTAAGAACCCGTTTAACTTTATTGATAGGGAGTCCATATAGGCCAGTATCTATCTTCCTGATGATTATATTTTAATAACAGGTTCATAGATTACCAGATAGAATTATTTTAATATGAAATCCTATACTCTTTTTTATTTAAGGTTACATCGAATTACCAATCCCAACAAGCACTACAGATAATAAGAGGTAGTGTGCATTAAAGTGTGTCT
>DPYO01000209.1:12135-12275 GCA_003535775.1 Fidelibacterota bacterium
GTGTTATAATTTATTTAGTTTCTTGTCAAATTTAAACATATAAATTGGGTATTTCATATATCCCTCTTCTTTATCCATAGCAACTTTTGAAATTAAAGTTAATGCAGACTGATCAATGGGCATCGAATTCCTTATTTTAA
>DPYO01000239.1 GCA_003535775.1 Fidelibacterota bacterium
TTTCCTCGATAGCTTCCTCATCGGGATTATAATAGACAAACCGCTGATAAATTTTCCGGGCAAAGAATCTTGCTGTCTCTTCCTGTTCAAATATTATATCGACAATATCATCCCCAAACCAGTATCCCGTTTGTCCCATGAATGTTTTGGAACCAAAATCATGTCTGTTCTCAATAAAAAAAGTTTCCAGACCATCCGTAGTATAGCCTGTGTATGCCCGCGCTGCTTCAATTACATCATCCTGGGAATAGTTGCCCACTCCAATGGTAAACAGCTCAAGCAATTCCCTGGAAAAGTTCTCATTGATCCCTGCCAGAGGACATGGATTCTCAGCGACCTGAAACGTAACATGATGCATATAGTCCGAATCGTCTGCCAAACACTCTGCCCAAACATTATTCATTGTTAATGTATCAGTGTTTATTAAAGCAAATCCAAAATTTGCCCATTGATCATCCGGGTTCCAATCACAGTTAGAGCCCAATGGAGGGTTCCCTACCATGCCCCACCCGGACCAGTCATCAAATTCTCCCGTGACGGTGTAAAGATACTCATAGACCCCGGGCTCCAGTTCCATACTTCCCGAGTATGTACCATCACCGTCTGGCATCAGCGTAAGTCCAAAACCAGACCAATCGTCCATTGTACCGGTCACATGGACTGCTCCGCCCTGGAGATCAATTCCTGTCATATCCACATTAAAATTGACAACCAGGGGGCCATGGTTATATCCTTCCTCAGGGCATCCACCCCATGGATGGGGATCCAGAATAACATCCTCATTGTTCATCCCAAAGGCACGGAGGGGAGTATCATCTTCAGGATCGATATAAGCACACTCATCCGGAACATCCTCATAAATAGAAAATCCACCGCATGTATACAAATACCTGTACAGTCCAGGATTAAGACCAATGGTCTTGGTATACACTCCGTCCTCATCTTCATCTGTCAACTTTCTTCCATATCCAGACCATTCATCACTATCCCCCGTAACAAAAAGATGACGATATCTATTCTTATCATTATCCAACCATTTTAGCATGGCAGGATCTACAGCCATTGCTTTTACAAAATCTTTAATATTTCCCAAGGCATACTCCCTGAGAAGCGCATAGTGATGATACATTGCGGGAGGAAAGTTCACCTTCTGAGCCGATGTAGCAAAATGATCGTGCCAGAAAAGTGTCATTGTTTCGTGAATACTTGCTTCTTCTTCTAACATATTATCAATGATCCAGCTTCGCGTTTCAGCTCTTTGTTCTCTGTATGCATTATTTAAGGAATCAAGCTGTTCCGGTGTCAGTGAGTCATAGGGCGGTAACGGATCATCGATCCAGTCTCCGGGAGGATCAGGCACCGGCTGTTCTTCCAGCAATGCGTCCACAGTTGCATCCAATCCTTCACCATGAGCCCAGTTGATCCCTTCCCATATTGGACCAAAAGTAGTACGCCTCAGCAGATGAGCAGCGGCACGGAGATCAAAATCTACATCCCTGGATGTAATGGTTGATTCAACCTCTATATCAGGTGCCGGAATCTGCTCAGGAAAAACCTGGATGAATTCCTGCGGGAGATTATTTATGACTGGATATTTTGGCGGAGGGGATGGATGTTGCCTGAGGTATTTGTTCAGCGATTCACTGCGTTTTAAAATAATGTCCTTCTCTTTGCTATCCTTTAGAATCTGGGGCGCAGGATGATCTTTTGCTGTTAACGGGGTTAAAATCAAGGATATATATAACAATAGCAAAGTTGGTTTTGATTTCTTTAACATTGCATGCACTGAACCTAATCAATTACTCACGTGAGTGTACTATCATTTTCAGGGAATTTCAAGAAAAAAATGAATACACATACCAAAATGGAAATTTATTATGAAACTCAAAATAACTATATAATATAATTTGCAGGTTACCATTGGTTATTGCAATTTTTGTTAGCTTAAAGTATGCAGTATGAGTATGAATAACCATGATGAATAATAATATCCCCATGCATAGGAGAAATTTCAAAATATCCCCAATCCTTTTTATATTACTTTTTTGTTCGGGTGCAACCGTTAGTGCCCAGGGGTTTTCGGAAGGTCCGTACGGTATAGGTTATTTTGATATTGCCGGTCCGTTTACGGTGTTGGACCTGAATGCTCCAATGCCCGGGGACGTGAGCCAGGATGATACTATTGATATTGAAGACGTTATGGTTACACTGGGTGCAGAAATAGGAACCGTAGAGATTAACGAAGAACAATTCTATTTAGCAGATATAAACAGCGATGGTATACTGGATACTGTTGACCTTGTATCTATTGTAAATCTCATTTATAATCCGGAAAATTCGGAGTGGAGTTTTCAGGATGAGTGGAATGGGCAAGAATCGTACATTTTTATTCATTACAATCCATCAGTCAGTAATTCCACAGCACTCTGGATTTCAAATACCAAGCAGGCATTATTAGAAAATTCTCCTTTAAATGTTCATTATCTCTTTATTTCCGATCGTTCTAGTTCAGCCAGTGATGTGCAGGCAATAAAAGGGGAGTTTGATGAGATTCTGGAGTCTTTTGACCCCGCCTTGCAGGATCACTGGAAAACCCATCTTCATTTTATCCCAACAAAAACCTCAGAGCTGGAAAATTGGCTCGCTGAAGCTTTGAGTGATAAATACGCCTTGGGGATTGATAGATTTCAGCAACTAAAACAAATAGGCTACTTAGGAAATCCTGATGGATTTACTGGTACTCATATGAGTTACCTTGCACACGAAACCCTCTTTTACAATTATGTCTGGGACGCAGTATTCGATCCGGACAGCAACTATGACGAAATCACCATTTTTGATAAAGAGCTATATTCCGGAGGATGGGCTTCCTCTATTACGCAGGTTGTTGAATTTCCTTCCAATGAAGAACTTGATCAGTATTCAGCAATGAAAGTTGAACTCTTAAGAGGCTGTCCGGATGCGGACGGAAATTATAGCGACGAGGGATGCGATGATTATGATCGCATCGCCCATATGTATCTCTGTGATGAAGACGGTTCAAATTGTTATGAAATCGCCCGGTGGATCACTCCTTTTGATCGCCAGCCCCATCACCTTACAGATATAACCCCTTTCATTTCTGTGATCCGCCCCGGCGGCACCAGGTTGATCAAATTCCAGGAATCAGGATGGCCCAACAGTCTTTTGACACTTAAAATACGGTTTTATACTTCTGAAGATGATCCGGAAGAATCTCCCCAGGAATTTCGACCGATGTGGATTGGTACTGTCCAGTTTAATCCCAGTTATAATGAGAATCGTCCCCCAACAATATTTGATGTTCCGGAAAATGCAACCAGAGTAGAATTTGTTACCTATATCACAGGCCATGGCTGGGGGAGTGCTGGGTGTTATAATTGTGCAGAATTCTGCAATTCAAAACATATATTTTCTGTGAATGGCGGAACCTATGAATTTGATACATCCTATCCTGAAGCCGGGGATGGTGATTATTGTATGGAACTGGAAACAATCGTCCAGGGAGTCATCCCAAATCAATACGGTACCTGGGGATTTGGCCGGGCCGGGTGGTGCCCGGGAATGGATGTGACCCCTTTTATAACCGACATTACTGAATACGTTGAGATAGGAGATGACAACATCATGGATTATGAAGCCTGCCGAGTATCAGGAAACGACTGTGTTACCCCACCGGTTTGCCAGGGTGATGGTTATTGTCCAGAAATCGCCATGTCATCTTACATTATCATTCGTTATTAACTTTCCCAGGAGATTGTCATGAAAAAACTATTTTTAGTCTTATTGTTAACACAAATCACACTGGCAGAAGATATTAATATCTGGATTTCCAATGCCCACCAGAATACAGTTTCCGTTTCAATGTTGGCAAATACGGAGGTTGTTGGATTTCAATTTGGAATCGATGTTTTAGAGTTCGAAGGAGATTTGTTTGCTCCTGTGGACAGTATTTTTTATAATGATACTGGTGAAAGCGTAACTTCTACAGTTATCCAGCCATTGTCGGGAATTGTGATTGATGCTGACTTCATCTGCTTCATAAACACATCTGGTTTACTGGTTTCTTTTTCGCTCGCGAACTCACCTATTGCATCCACAGACAGTGTAGTGCTTGTGGAACTCCCCTGGTTACCTTCTGATGTAAATATAGAAGATGTATCTATCGTAGATCCCCTTTTCATTGGCCTTGATGAAAATGGGGCACCCATCACACTAGAGGTTGAGTATGGACTTATTGAATACCAGGAAGGATGGCCCTATTATACCAACACCCAGGTGATTTCTTCTCCAGCAATTGCTGATATGGATATGGATGGAAGCCCTGAAATATTATTTGGGGAATATAATGGTCGATTTCACATTCTTGAATCAGATGGAAGCGATATCTGTTGGCTTGATACCGGTAACCAGATTTGGGGATCTCCCGCTGTGGCAGATATAGATAATGATGGAATCCTGGAAGTGATGATTACTTCGAAAAATCAACACATGTATATTTTGGATGGAAATTGTAATGTAGAATTAAATTTTAATGCGGAACAGTTCCTCATGGGTACACCGGCTTTAGGTAATCTCGACAATGATGAAGAACTGGAAATTGTCTTTGGCGGGTATTCAAATCCCGGAAAGCTCTTTGCACTCAATCATGATGGATCTCCAGTTGAGAATTTCCCGGTTGTACTGGATGAGAAAATCCAGCGCGGTGTTGCGTTAGCGGATTTTAACGGCAATGGAAAAATGGATATTGTTTTTGGAACAGATGACGAACATATCTACCTGATTTACGATAATGGACAAGTTGCGGACGGATTCCCTTTCACTGCTGAAAATGACTTCCGGTCCGCACCTGTCGTTGTAGAAGTGATGGGTGAAAAAATTATCTTTGCAGGTAACCGGGATAATAATCTATATGCGGTGAATTCTGACGGTTCCTTGCGTTTTACAGTCGAAACCGGTGACGATATAAGCGCCTCGCCTGGAGTTGTAGAAACAGAGGAAGGACCTGCAATCTTCTTTGGGTCGGAAGACGGGAAACTCTATGGAGTAAATTCTTCCGGGCTGCCCCTTTCAGGTTGGCCAATTGATGTGGGAAGTGAAATCATCGGTTCTCCTGCATTTGCTGATTTGGACAATGACGGAACACCGGAAATCATCTCTGCCGTGAGCGGGATGGATCTTCTTATTTTTCGCATGGACGGATCACCATATACTGATATTCCCATTGAATTTGAGATGCCATTTTCCGGTTCCCCTGCAGTTCAAGACCTGGATAGCGATGGGGATTTAGAAATAGTGATCGGATCCACTAACAGCCTCATAGCAGTGGATATAAAAGACCTTGGCAACTCTAATAATTACTGGAATATGTACAGGGGAAACGTGCACCGGACAGGTTATTTAGGATCAACATCAGGATCAGGAACAATATCAGTTAGTCATATCCCGGACTGGAACCTGGTAGGTTTACCGATGAGTGTGGAGGATCCTTATCATTTAAGCGTCTATCCAGGTGCACTGGAAGGAACCCTATATTCTTTTGATGGAAATTATGTTCAGGAAAATGATTTTATCACCGGAACTGGCTACTGGCTCCGTTTTCCGGATGGAGGCACCACTATAATTTCAGGCTCAACTATTCATTCCCTCATTATTTCCATGATGAATGACTGGAACTTGATTTCCGGAATCTCAAGTTCAGTGCCTGCAACCAGCATTCAAGACCCGGAGGGGATAATCCTTCCAGGGACGCTTTATGAATTTGACGGGAGCTACATTCAAGCAGAGACTCTGGAGCCAGGCAAAGGGTACTGGATCCGCTCTGCTGGCCCAGGAGAAATAATTATTTCAGATGATATTAGAGCAAAGAGATTACCGTTTATAAGTAAAATGGATGGAGCCAATACAATAAGCTTTAATAACCAGACCCTGTATTTTGGTGTAACAGTACCTGATAATGAAAAACTAAGTTATAGTGCACCTCCTAAACCACCCTCAGGTGTGTTTGATGCCCGGTTTCAGGGTGATTGGATATATTGTGAAGATTCTGGAAAAATAGAACTAACAGATCAGGCAGAACCCCTATCCATATCTTTTAACATAGCAAATAAAACCACCTGGGTTTTAATCAATATTGAATCAAATGAAGAATATGATTTGTCCGGTTCTGGAGAGCTGATTATTGCTGAAGTGCTGAATGAATTTATCTTACAGAAGAACTCAGTTTTGCCTCATAGTTATTCCCTTCACCAGAATTTCCCCAATCCCTTTAACCCAGTCACAAGCCTCCGCTACGACCTTCCGGAACAATCATTTGTTACACTCACAATTTATGACCTGATTGGAAGAGAAATTACTCAACTAGTTAACACCACTCAGGAAGCAGGCTTCAGATCAGTACAATGGGATGCTACAGATTCCTTTGGCAAACCTGTTAGTGCAGGAATATATCTATATAAAATAACTACAGGTAAGTTTGTTCAGACCAAAAAGATGGTACTGGTAAAATAATTCTTAACTAATTTGTCTTTTACTATTTTTTCAAAATGAATCCAAAATTATTCTGGCTTTTCAGTTTTGTAGGTCTGTACTGGACCTACTGCCTTTATTGGGGCTTTAAAGGGGCAAAATCATCCAAAACCTCTGCTGACTATTTTCTAGCCGGCAGGTCTATTGGAACCTGGGTATTTGTGTTGGCTGCAACCGCTACCAGTTTCAGCGGTTGGACATTTATTGGACATCCCGGCAAAATATTCACAGATGGTCTCCCTTACGCATTTGCGTCCTTTTATGCATTAACCATTCCTTTTACAGGCGTATTGTTTTTAAGAAGACAGTGGGTGCTGGGAAAAGCATATAAATACATTACTCCTGGCGAAATGTACAGCGATTATTATGGCGGTGATACAATTCGTATGTTAACAGTTTTGGTTGCATTTTTATTCAGTGTTCCCTACCTGGGAGTTCAACTTCGTGCGTCCGGTGATTTGTTTCATGTTCTTACGGATGGACTCATCTCCGTTGAGTTAGGAATGTTTTCTTTATCAACCGTGGTTGTGATCTATGTTGCCAGCGGTGGATTGCGCTCAGTTGCTTATGTGGATTGTGTACAGTGTATCCTGCTGGCACTGGGAATCGTGATCCTGGGGTGTATCACTGTTCATTTTTCCGGAGGCTGGGAAGGATTTAAAATTGGCATATCAAAAATTGTGTCCCAGGACATTGCCACAAAAAACGGGATTACTCCGGATGGATTTTCATCCAAAGTTGCTATCCCCGGATCAATTCAATTCGTATCGAGCGGTTCAAAATCAGTTGGCGGTCCCTGGACTGGAATTATGTGCATGACATACATGTTCGCTCTAATGGGAATCCAGTCGTCACCGGCATTTTCCATGTGGTCCTTTGCCAACAAGACCAGCAGAGCATTTCGCTGGCAGCAGGTCGTTGCATCTTCACTAATTATCGGAATCATATTATTTACCTTCACTATTTTTCAAGGGTTAGGTGGTCATATCCTGGAATCAAATGGAATATTGCAAAACACCACTGATAAAAACCTGGTTCCACAGTTAATCAATTTGATGTCATC
>DPYO01000124.1 GCA_003535775.1 Fidelibacterota bacterium
ACCGGCAAGTGGTGCGTTCCCTGTCGGATCATGAAACGCAACGTCTGGGCGGATGAGCAGGTGACGGAGTCGGTCAATGCAGCGTTCATTCCCGTGACGATTGACGTGGATGATCCTGACGCGGCCGCAGCGCTGAGTCGTTACGGTGTCGGCGCCACTCCAAACACGATCATCACTGATCCACAGGGGAATGTCCTACAACAGAAAGAAGGGGGAATGGGCAAAGCTGACTTCCTTGAATTGCTCGGGAAGCTGAATCCATCCGCTATTAATGACCTGTAGCGTCGAACGGCATGGTGACGAATTTTGGTCAATCGAGAAATAATACTGACTACTAATTTTTTTAATAAAGCCCCACATTCGCGGGATTTTTTGTTTGTGGGATGATGGGTAGATTTGAGTGATGAATCACTATCTTTCGCTATTATTTCTATTTTTTCTAAGCTGTACTCATTCTGATCATCCAGATTTATTATTAAATAAGTTAAAAATCAGCAAATCGGATTATGATGAATATTTGATTAATCGATCAGAGGGTTTTCACAGATTGAGTGGTATCAATGAAAAAGATTCAACTTATGGGATCATCACTGTACATGGCTATTATCCAACAGGTTGGCAAACAAAAGGCTTTGAATGGGTTAACCCGCTGATGGCATTATCCCATCGGGAGATTCCGGTTTGGTTTTTCAGGTATGATTGGACTGGATGTCCGGAGACTTCTGCCGGTTATTTATATCGTCAAACTGAGATGTTAATTGAAAACAATCCGCATTTAGATTCATTATGGATCATAGGTCATAGTATGGGTGGCTTGATAACGTCTTTATTTGCTGAGAATTGGGACCATGATTTTCCAATTACTATTCATAGCATTGCAGCCCCTTTAGCAGGGATGGATCGTCAGATGTATGGCTGTGAAAAAATTCAAGGAAAAGAGTATAAGATCAGCAGTACTGTAAACTATACTCAGTGGAGAACTGTTCATAGCCAGGATGGAGCTTTCCGAAAGTTAATAGTTGACCCTCAAGAAGTTTCTATTGAGAGTGGGAAAAGTATATTGCTTCCTGAAAAATGGAATAATATCCGCTTAGGTCACAACAGATCTATTCAGTGGGTATGTGAAAATTTTTAACAATACATATATTGCCTGTGAGCCTGCAGTGTGTATGGCCTATGTGGCTCGGGGAAAAGATGAACCATTAGAACCCATAGTACAAGTATTAAAAGGGTTCCAGGAGCAATTCCCATTAACTTTTTTAGAATTGTCAGCTTTAATTTATATGGTTTGTATTCGCTTATGCATCACTGTAACAATGGCTGTATATAGAAAGCAATTATTCCCGGATAATAAATACATTTCTGTTACAGAAAACCAAGCTTTTGATTTCTTGGAAAAAATGCAAAATGAAGACCTGACAAGATGGTCAGATAAATTAGTGGAATATGCTGGACCATAAAGAGATATTAAACCTGCGCAGTAAACACTTAGGACCATCATTGAGCATATCCTATGATGAACCTCTGCATATTGTCCGTGGTGAGGGACAATATCTTTTTGATGCAAAAGGGAATCGCTATTTGGATTGTGTCAATAATATACAGCATGTGGCCCATTGTCATCCAAAAGTCGTCGAAGCAGCACAACAGCAATATAAAAAACTAAATACGAACACACGCTATCTGGATGAAACTATTGTCAATTATGCTAAAGATATTACGTCCACCTTACCTGATGGATTGGAGGTGTGCTTCTTCGCCAATTCTGGAAGCGAAGCGAATGATTTAGCGTTGCGCTTAGTTCGTCAATTTACCGGAAACAAGGCAACAATCGTTCTGGATGGTGCTTACCATGGGAATCTATTTTCATTAATTGAGATCAGCCCATATAAACATAACGGCCCAGGTGGCAACGGGGCACCAGATTTTGTTTATACGCTACCTATACCCGATTCTTTCCGCGGGAAATATCGAGGTGAAGATTGTGGAGAAAAGTATGCACAAGAGGTGCAGTCAGCCATTAATGAGATTCAGAAAAAAGGGAAGAAGGTATCAACTTTTATTGCTGAAGCACAAACCATCGTAAATCAGATGAAAGATAAAGGACTTTTATTGAGTACGGACGGTCCGGACCATAATGTTATCAAGATCAAACCGCCCTTGGTGTTCAATAAGAAAAATGCCGATGAATTGGTTAAAAAAATCGATGAAACAATGTCTGAATAATGAAAAATGAAATTTTACTCATTTTTATCTTAATCTTAGTCGTGGCTATTTTAATGATGAAAATAGAAAAAAAATATGAAATGAATGATCATTGGGAAGACCAAACTGTCTTTCAAATCAATCGCGAGGAACCACGAGCCCATTTTTTCCCATTTGAATCAGAAGCATTGGCCTTAAAAAATGATAAGTCCTTATCTAACTATTATCATTCATTGAATGGCGAATGGAAATTCCATTTTGCTAAAGATCCTTCACAAAAAGCGATTGGCTTTGAAAAAATAGGCCATGATATTTCTAGCTGGGAAAATATTCAAGTTCCTGGACACTGGGAAATGCAGGGCTGGTCAGTTCCCATTTATTTGGATGAAGAATATCCTTTTTCACCCAATCCGCCATTTGTGCCTCATGACTACAATACAGTTGGATCATACGTAAAGACATTTGAGTTGAATAAATTATGGAATAGCCAGGATATCTTTATTCACTTTGGCGGTGTGCGGTCTGCATTCTATTTATGGCTGAATGGTGAATTTGTCGGCTATAGTCAAGGTTCAAAAACTCCAGCAGAATTCGACATAACAGATAAAGTTATAATGGGTGAGAATCGAATTGCGGTTCAGGTGTATCGTTTTTCTGATGGTTCTTACTTGGAAGGTCAGGATACCTGGAGGGTTAGCGGATTGGAACGGGATGTGTATCTTTATGCAGTCTCTAAAACACGAATCGCCGATTTTTTTGTTAAAGCAGAACTGAATGAAGATTTAAAATCCGGATATTTTTCCCTTGATATTGATTATTTGCAAAATGATGAAACAGCAGAAGAAAAAACTATCAAGGTTGTTTTAACCGGTTCATCCAAAACATTGTTTGATTCGACAGTAGTTGTAAAAAAATCAATATTATTTGAATCGGTCATTGACCAGATCAATCCATGGTCAGCAGAAGATCCGTACTTGTATAACCTGCAGATTAATTTGTTTAATTCTCAAAAGAAGGTTATAGAAAGTTTCACCCAACAGGTGGGATTTAAACGAGTTGAAATTATAGGCGGAAATCTTCTCATAAATGGGAAAGCCATTATGTTCCGCGGTGTTAATCGCCATGAATGGGATCCTGTTCGGGGGCGGTCCATTACCGAAGAGATCATGGTCAAAGATATACAACTCATGAAAGAGAACAATATAAATGCCGTTCGTACATCCCATTATCCTAACCAGGAACGCTGGTATGAGCTATGCAATAAATATGGTCTCTATATCATTGATGAGGCTAATATAGAAGCTCATGGCATGCAATTCCATGAAAAGAGTTATGGACATATTGCCAATGATAGTACTTGGACTGCCCAATGGATCGACCGAGGAAAGAGAATGGTTGAAAGGGATAAGAATCAACCCTGTATTATTATGTGGTCCATGGGCAATGAAGCGGGTGATGGTAAGAATTTTAAAATACTTTATGATTGGATAAAATCAAGAGATGATTCACGTCCTGTGGTCTATCAACCAGCCTGGTATGAACGCCATACCGATGTGGTTTTTCCCATGTACAAGAACATAGAATTCATTTCTGATTACGCTTCTAAAAAAACTGAAAAACCCCTTATCCTTTGTGAATACGCCCATGCCATGGGCAATAGTGTCGGCAATCTGCAGGATTATTGGGATACATTCGAAAAACATAAGGCACTCCAGGGTGGTTTCATTTGGGATTGGGTAGATCAGGTCATTTTAAAAACAGATGAAAATGGAACAGATTATTGGGCTTATGGCGGTGATTTTGGAACAGAGTTTTCTGAGAACGATTCAAACTTTTGTGCCAATGGCCTTATTGCTGCAGATAGAACAATAAATCCCCATATGCATGAAGTGAAAAAAGTGTATCAGCCGGTTAAGTTTGAAGCAGATAAATTATCTCGAGGCCGCATCAAAGTAACCAATCGCTACGATTTTGTTGATTTGAATCATTTAGATTTTGAATGGTTTGTTAAAGGCGATGATAAAACTATTTCATCAGGAAAAATTGGAAAACTTGATCTTATAGCAGGTGAATCACAGAAATTAACGTTCAATCTTTCCGGGATCATCCCAGAACCGGGAGTGGAATATTTTTTAATGGTTCGAGCTAAAACCAATCAAAATCATCCACTCATTTCAAAAGGTCATGTTGTCGCGTGGGAACAATTTCAATTACCAATTAGTCGCGAGTTGACTGCAGCTCCTTTAACTGATCTGCCAAAAATTACTATCCTGAATACAAACACAGAAATTGAAGTGCATGGCGAAAATTTTAGTGTATCCTTTAACCGTACTACAGGTCAAATAAAACAATATATTTATAATGGTATTGAACTCTTCATTAAACCTGTTGAGGCAAATTTCTGGCGAGCGCCTAATGATAATGATCTGGGGAATGGGATGCCAAAGCGAACTGGATTATGGAGAAATGTGAGTGATAGTTTGAAGACCGAAGCGATGCGGAGTGAAATAAAAAACGGTTTTGCTCGCGTTGTGGTTAAAAACAGCTATCCATCCATTAATTTTAATTTAGTTTCTGTTTATAAAGTATATGGAAACGGAATTATAAAAATTTATAATAAATATTCAATGGCAGACACCTCACTTCCGGAAATTCCAAGAATAGGAATAAAGATGAGTTTATCGGGAGATTTTGATGAAGTAACCTGGTTTGGACGTGGTCCTCATGAATCTTATATTGATCGTAAAACATCGGCTGCAGTTGGACTGTATCATGGGTCGGTATGGGATCAGACTTATCAATATGTACGTCCCCAGGAAACAGGAAATAAAACAGACGTCCGTTGGATGGCAGTTTCCAATGGGAAGATCGGTTTGATGGTCAAAGGATCACCCACATTTGATGGCAGTGTCCATCACTATCCATACGAAGATCTTGATTATATTCCCAAAGGACAAAAACACGGCAAACTGAATATACAGCAAAAGGACCAGGTGGACTGGTTGATTGATCTTAAACAAATGGGCGTTGGCGGCGACAATAGCTGGGGAGCAAGGCCCCATGATAAATATACACTTTCTCCGGGGAATTATGACTATTCCTTCATGCTGGTCCCATTTGAAGTCGGAATAGATTTAACCAGACTTTCCAAACGAACGATGAAATAAAACCTTATAAACCTTCACAAAGTTTAAACAGAATACTAAAATATTGAGATTATCTTTATGGCTCCAATGATTCGTGGGATTTTTTGTTTGTGAACTTAGGTCGGGCTCATAACCCGATGGGTGGGTAGAAATATTATTAAAAATTAGTCCTTTAGTTGAATACTACCCCAAGCAGGGTGATGTTTTGTAGACTTATTTTACGATTCTAATCTTTTCCTAATTCTTTTAATGCTTTATTTCTAACTGCAGTATAGTTTAGACCATTAAAATTATGAGTTGCTACTGATTGAAATATTTCTTTTGCTTTATCTAAATTTCTAAATTCTTTGTATGCAAGTCCCTTATGGTACTGAAAATATATATTTGACTGGTTTACTACTTTTTCAAAATGTTCTACTCCTTTTTCGGCATTTCCACTCATTAGATTAGTCATTCCCATTAAATTGTGATATCCATCATATTTTTGAGGATTATTCTCACTAGAGACCATTTCTTTGAGCTCTGCTAATTTTCTTTTAGCACCATCATAATTACCTTTCATAATCTCTAAGTGACTCTCTCTCCATAGAAAATCTGACTCAGTATTTTTTACTGCACGTTCATTTTTTGATCTTTTTGCCATTGCTATATCAATTCCCTTTTTCTCTTCAAGAGCTGTTTTTGCAGCATCAAATTGACCGCTATGGCTCATAACAAAATATTCATGCCATAATATTTCACTAATTTCTTCCTGTTTTTTTTCATCCGTAAATCCATAGGAATCAATGTTGTTTTTTAATTTTAATAACTGCGAATGGCCTTTATTAAAATCATTTTCATGAAGATAAGTATAAACTTTAGCATACTCAGGACCAATCTTTTGATCAGAGTTTTTTGAATCATTAATTGCCTGATCAAATCTTTTTCTAGCTTCAGTTGGGTTGATAAATGTATATGCGTGCCCAGCTTTGGCAGCACTATAAAAATTATTGGTTCCAGCTTCATAAGCATCATCATACTTTTCTGCAGCTTTTTGTAGTTTGTTCTGCGCCCTATATACATCACCAAGTAAAACATGGTAATAACTTTCTTTTTTATTTAAAGAGAGAGCTTTTGATGCATATTCTTCTGCCATTTCATAGTTCTTTGGATCAGCAAACATATAGCTGCCAGCAAGGTTATCATATGCAGAACTATAATTTTTATCTTTTTCAAT
>DPYO01000115.1 GCA_003535775.1 Fidelibacterota bacterium
CATCTTCCACAATAAAATCTGTAATTCCTTCCACTAAAGCATGTTCAATTCTTTTCTCAACAGAGCTCGTTCTCCAGGCGTTATCTTGAGTTGATTTTTGTTCAACCTTCTTGAAAGATTTCGCGATTTCTAATAAACGTTCCGTAGCATCATCCCTGCGATTAAAAAGAACATCCTCCACCCGTTTAAGGGTATCCGGACTAAGGTCATCATACACTGTTAATTGACCAGCATTAACAATCCCCATATCCATCCCTGCCTGGATGGCATGATAAAGAAATACGGTATGCATCGCTTCCCTGATGGCATTATTCCCCCGAAAGGAAAAGGACAAATTACTCACACCTCCACTGATATGAACACCGGGGCAGGAATTTTTAATCTGCCTGGCAGCTTCTATATAATTGATGGCATATTCATTGTGTGCATCGATTCCTGTGGCAACTGCAAAAATATTTGGGTCAAAAATAATATCTTCTGGGGAAAAACCGATTTTTTCAGTAAGGAGTGCATATACACGCTGACATATAGACACTTTCCGTTCTATTGTATCTGCCTGGCCTTCCTCATCAAATGCCATAACAATGACAGCAGCGCCATAACGCAAGACCCTTTGAGCTTGCTCTAAAAACTGTTCTTCTCCCTCTTTTAAGCTAATTGAATTCACTACACCCTTGCCCTGTATATTTTTTAATCCAGTCTCAATAATAGACCATTTTGATGAATCAATTATAATCGGAATTCTACTGATATTAGGTTCCGAAGCAATCAAACGAAGAAATTTTTCCATCGCCATTTCAGATTCTAAAAGACCCTCATCCATGTTCACATCAATCAACTGGGCACCGTTTTCAATCTGTTGACGGGCAACGGACAGAGCCTCCTCATACTGGTTTTCCTTAATTAGCCGGCGAAATCGAGTCGATCCGGAAACATTTGTTCGTTCGCCAATATTCACAAAATTTGAATCAGGCCGTATAGTAAATGGCTCCAGTCCACTTAACCGTGTGAATGGCTCTATTACCGGAATTTTTCGCGGAGGAAGATCACCCACAGCACCGGCAATAGCTGATATATGATCTGGGGTGGTCCCACAGCAACCACCCACAATATTCAATAGACCCTTCTCTGCAAATTCCCTGATAAGACCGGCCATAAATTCCGGACTGTCATTGTATTCTCCAAATTCATCAGGAAGCCCTGCATTGGGATGGACAGATACATATGTGTCAGCCATTCGTGAAATATCTTGGAGATGAGGACGAATCTGTTGAGCTCCCAAAGCACAATTTAAGCCTACGCTTAACAGATTCCCATGGCGAATCGAAATCCAGAATGCCTCGGGAGTCTGTCCAGAAAGCGTTCTCCCGCTGGCATCTGTAATGGTCCCGGAAACTAAAACGGGAATTGGCTTGCGGGATTCTTCAATGATTTCCTGAATCGCTGCCAAAGCAGCTTTACAGTTGAGAGTATCAAAAACGGTCTCCACCATCAACAAATCCACACCGCCCTCAAGAAGAGCTTCAGCCTGTTGATGGTAGGCGGAGAATAATTCATCAAAAGTAATATTGCGAAAACCCGGATCATTTACATCCGGAGAAAGGGAAGCTGTCCGATTTGTGGGGCCTAAAACACCACAGACAAATCTTGGTTTTTCCGGTTCCTTTTTAGAAAATTCATCGGCCACCTGGCGACCAATTCGGGCAGCAGCAAGATTTAAATCCTTCACAGATTCTTCCATCTGGTAATCACTTTGAGATATTCTATTCCCATTAAATGTATTGGTCTCAATGATATCTGCACCTGCTTCAAAATATGCTCTGTGAATACCTTCGATGACTTCAGGACGGGTTAAAGATAATAAATCATGGTTCCCTTTCAAATCCACCGGGTGGTTTTGAAATAGATCTCCCCTGTAATCCTCTTCTCCAAGAGAATGATTTTGAATCATCGTTCCCATGGCGCCATCCAGAATGACAATTCGCTGTTTCAGTATTTCTCTTAACTTTTCCATAATAAAAAAGCCGGCACTTGTCCGGCTTTGGTACACCTTTTTAGCACCTTTATTTATAGTCGCTGCAATACGGTTCAAATGACGACTGGTAAAAGTTAGGATATTTATCCTTTTATATCAACTCCTTTTTCATATTATCATGTTTACGTACCCATCAGCATATATTCGACACATTCCCTTCTATGGTCCAACCTGCAATGGTGAATCCTTATAAGTCAGTATCTTCTTAGAATAACACTGCTTTCAATAATTTAGATTCCGTTTCGTCTCTCTTTGAATTTGGAAATCCGGCCTGCCATTTTAGACACAGCCCGGTCTATGGATTTAGTAACATTGTCCGTGGTATCTTTTACATTTATTTTTCGTTTCGGGATGGAAAGATTGATTTCAGTGGTGTATTGATTATTTTCATGAGATAAAACCACCTGACACTGAATTATCCGATTAAAATATCGTTTTAACTTCTGGACTTCATTCTCTGTATATATCCTGAGCTTATCTGGTGCATGAAAGTGCCGGGCTGTAAATTCGATATTCATATGACTCCTTATTGTTAGGTTAATCCTTTTAAAGTTAGGACTCCCAGTTTAACTGATTCATCTCCGGTATCGTCCCTGGTAAAAATATTGTGGAATTTTTCCACCAAGTTGGATACAGCTTGATGGTAATCTTTGTGGATAGACAATCAATATTAATGAGCCCAAGCATATCCATACCTAATTCTTTTGATGTGTATATGTTTTCTCCTTAGGATCCGTGGGGATGTGCTTGTTGATAAACTTTTTTCATCTTTTCCGGTTGAATATGTGTATAAATCTGTGTACTTGAGAGGCTGCTGTGTCCTAATAATTCCTGCACAGCCCGGATATCTGCCCCTCGAGATAAAAGATGGGTAGCAAATGAGTGTCTCAATGTGTGAGGTCCGAATCGTTCACCATCTGCAACCGTTTTCAAATACATTTTGATTCGTCTCTGTACAGTCCGAGGTGAAATTCGTTTTCCTTTTGAATTTATAAATAATGGCACAATGTCTTCTTTTTCAGATAATTGAATTCCACGAAATCCAAGGAATTTCTCTATAGAAAATTGGGCACGTTTTCCATAAGGAATCAACCTTTCTTTGCCTCCTTTTCCGGTAACTTTTATTAATTGACTTTCGGTATGAAAATCATCTAAGTTGATATTCACCAGTTCTCGGAGGCGCATTCCTGTGCTGTAAAAGAGTTCCAGCATCGCCCTGTCCCGCAGTCCGATAAAGGAATCGCTGGCGGGCGCATCCATCAGTTTCCCTATCATATCCTCATTCACATAAACCGGAAGTGATTTTGGTGTTTTCGGTGTTTTTATATGAATGGCAGGATTATCCTGAATTTCTTCAATCTTTAGTAAATATTTAAAAAAGGATTTTACGGATGCAAGACGACGCGCTACTGTCTTGCTGGAATATCCCTCTTCAAACTCTTTTCCCAGAAAATGGCGAATTGCTATTTTGTCCACAATGCCGAAATCTGAAACTGATGTCCCGGAATATTCCTCGAAAAACTCAACAAACCGGTACAAGTCATATCCATAAGCATTTTTGGTAAATTTTGAGTAATGACGTTCTTTCTCTAGATAAGTAAGAAAATCGGAGATGATATCTTGGGTAAAGTCAGACATTTAGTTCCTTCATCTCTTTGATTAGATTAGTAAATTCCTCTGGAAGAGGTGCTTCAAACTGAAGTTGTTTTTCAGTGGTGGGGTGTATTATGGAAAGTTCATGAGCATGAAGAGCCTGCCTGCCAATAGAATTCAGCATTGTTTTTAATTTTTTTGATATTTCCGGAAGAAATCCTTTAATCCGGTTTAATCCTCCATTGTATTTCTCATCGGAAAAAATAGGATTACCATGAAAAGCCGAATGGACACGAATCTGGTGTGTTCTTCCTGTTCGCGGAAAAAATCGTACAAGACTTAGATATCGCATTGTCTCAACCACTTCATAATCTGTACATGCCAACCTTCCACTAGTTGAAACTGTAAAGGATGTGGGATCTGATCGTTTTCGGGAAATTGGTTCCTCGATCTTTCCTGAAATAGGTTTCCACTCTCCCCAGGTTATTCCCATATACTTTTTTACAACGCTACGGGTTTCAAACTGGTTTGCCAAGTGGATATGAGCAGAATTTGTCTTGGCAACAAGGATCAATCCTGAAGTGTCCTTATCCAATCTGTGGACAATTCCAGGCCTGATTGAACCAGAAATATTTGACAGTGACTTAAAATAATACACAAGTCCATTCACAAGGGTTCCATCTTTGATACCTGCACCGGGATGTACAACTAATCCTGCTGGTTTATCAAGTACTAAAATGACATCATCCTCAAACAAAATTTTGAGGGGGATACTCTCCGGTTTCAGAGTTTCTGGAGCTGGATTTTCATCAGGTAGTTCTACCTTAATATTTTCTCCCCCAAAGAGGCGAAATCCAGGTTTTCTGATAGTCCCATTAACTAGTACGAATCCCATTTTAATGAGCTTTTGAATATGGGTCCGGGAAAAATCTTGAAGTTCTGAGGAGAGATATCGGTCGAGACGAATATTTTCGTTCTCAGGAGTGAACTGAATGGTGGTCAAACGATGCTGTGTGTTGGCTGAACCTTTGGCTTGAACAAAAAAGAATAAAAGAGCATTAAAATAATTCCCACAGTGACTGCTGAGTCCGCGATATTGAAAATATACCAATGAAAATCACCAATCATAAAATCAAAGAAATCAACCACTTCACCAAATAGAATTCGATCAATTAAATTTCCGATTGCTCCTCCTAAAATCAAAGCAAGTGAAATCCTCATCAGAAGATTATTTTTTCTTTCACACCATAAGATCCATACCAAAAAACAGGTTATTATTAGGGAGATTCCAGAAAAAAAAGAGATACCAACAGGTAAATTTATTCCAAATGCCATCCCTTTGTTGGTGATATAATTCAGCTGAAAAAATCCCGGAATTACGGGGATAACATCGTAGAGTGTCATCGTGCTCTTAATAAGTGATTTTGAAATTTGATCCGCAGTTATAATAAGTGCAGTTATAAATAACACCCCCATCAAAGATTCAGTTTATCCCTTGTTTTACAATCTACACATTTGGTTGCATTTAACACTTCCATCATTCGATCTTCCGGGATCAACTCTCCACAAATCTGACAAACACCAAATGCTTCGGAATCAATTCTTTCAAGTGCATTTTCAAGGTTTCTGTAATAACTGTCTTCCCGCGAAAGGAATAAAAAACTCTTCTCCCGTTCATGTGAATCCGTTCCGGCATCAGCCATATGAACACTGTAAATTGAATCCGGTGACATGTTCGCCTTCGATGAATCTGTGTTTAAAACACCACTCTTCATTTTAACCATCTCCCTGGAAATATTTTCCATTTTATCTAGAATAGTTTTCCTGAATTTCTTGAGTTTTATTTTAGAATATTTTATTTTTTTAGTCATTTATTTCCTCTCAATTCTTTGTTATTCGTTGAATACCAACAGTGATTTCCTCATCCCTGACTTTAAATGTGGAATGGTACTCTCCATGTTTAAATTTATTATTTATGTTAACGGTCAGTGTCTCATTGTAAAAATACTCTTTGAACACTTCAAGAGCCTTGCCACATTTTCCTTCAATCTTTCCAAAAATCTCAATTCGGTCTTCTACCGCAAAGCTTGCTTCTTTACGCATGATCTGAACTTTCCTGATAAAATCCCGAATAACACCTTCCTGAACCAATTCATCGTTCAATTCTGTCAACAAACCTACAGTGAGCCCTTCATCAGTAGCCGACGTGAATCCTTCCACTGGTTTTGGTTCAATGAGAATATCTTCGCGGGTAAGAATGAAAGAATCAGGACCTGAAATAACTTTCAATTTACCTCCGCTTTCCAACTCGTGTAATATGTAATCACTACCTTTCTCATTTATAAATTTACGAATAATTTGAAGGTTTTCTCCATATTTTTGACCAAGGATCTTTAAATTGGGCTTTACATGAAAGTTGATCAACATTTCAGGACTTTCAACCCTCTCAATTGACTTGACATTTAATTCATCCAATACTACAGACTTTTGATCAAGAATAAATTCAGCCGAATCATCACTCTTAACAACGAATTTAAAACTGGATAACGGTTGGCGAATCTTGAGATTTGCCTTATTTCGCGCCGATCTTCCCAACTCAACCAACTTTTTCAAAGTATCCACACGACGCATCAAGCTTTCATCAATATAGTCATCATTTACAGTTGGATAGTCACACAAATGAACACTTTCCACTGCATTTTGATCTGCATTCTTTACCAGATTTTGGTATATTTCTTCAGTGATAAAGGGAACCATCGGTGCCAGTAGTTTTATTGTATTGAAGAGAACATCATATAAAGTTTGGTACGCAGCCAATTTATCCTGATCATCCACACTTTTCCAGAACCGGCGACGGTTTCTCCTGATATACCAGTTGGATAGATCTTCAAAAAATCGATCCATTTTTCGCATGAATCTATCAACCGTAAAATTGTCAAAAGTAAAATGTGCATCCTGGATTAACTGGTGTGTTTTTGACCGAATCCAACGATCAAGGACGGTCAAATCTTTTTCTTTTATTTCCCTTACACCTGGATCAAATCCATCAACTGCAGCATAGGTGGCAAAGAAAGAGTAAGAATTCCAAAGTGTAATCAACTTTTTTCTAACATTATTAGCTAAACCATATCCAAAAAGGAGATTATGTTCAACTTTTTGGCTAATATACATCCAACGCATCACATCAACGCCCATTTCTTCCGCTGCATCATCAAACCAGACAGCATTCCCTGAAGACTTATGCATATCCTGTCCTTTTTCATCCTTTACCATAGCATGACCCAAAAGCGATTTGAAAGGTGCTTTTCCTTCCATTGTAGTAGACATTGCCAAGAGAGAATAGAACCAGTTTCGAAATTGACCAGAAAAACATTCCGTTATGAACTCCGCTGGGAACCACTGTCTCCAATAGTCCCTGTCGGTTGTATATTTTATTGTAGAATAGGGAACGATCCCTGCATCCAGCCAGGGATTTCCAACATCATTAATTCGTGTGCCAATAAGACCAGTTTTTGGATGCCGGATTTTTACCTTATCGATCCAAGGACGGTGGGGACTGTTACCATCGAACTCATCCCATCCTTCAACAGCCAGCTCTTTTAATTCTTTTTTTGAACCTACCACAAAAAAGGAACCATCCTCAAAAGTCCAGATAGGCAGTGCTAATCCCCAGAAGCGCTTCTTGGAAATCATCCAATCCCCCATATTATCCAGCCATTCTATTTCCCGGTCATGACCCCATTCAGGAATCCACTGGATGTCACTTACAATTTTCTTGATCTGATCCCGCCAGTCCATATTGATGTACCATTCATCCACAATCCGGAAAACTAGTTCATCACCTGAACGCCAGCAATGAGGATATACATGGGGATATTGTTCAACATGAATGAGTAAATCTCGATTTTTTAAATCAGCAATAATTTTGCCTTTTGTGTGCTTGGCGGTGGCACACAGACCTGTCAACCAGCCGAACCCGTCAATGAACTTGGATTCTTCA
>DPYO01000090.1:0-5911 GCA_003535775.1 Fidelibacterota bacterium
GTACATCCCGCCCTTTAGGTCCAAGCCCTGTTTGATGGACTTAGATTCAAGGGCCCCATAGCTACCCTCCTCCCGCATGGTTTCTACTTCTGCTTCAGATAGCGTCTGAAGTTGAACGGTTGGCCAAAGACTATATACTGCCCAGAGAAGAACAAGGCCGATAATTACATAGCGTGGGGTCAGTTTTTTATTCATTTATTTATTTGATTATCGATGTATAAAAAGCCGGGAAATATACTGCACCTCCGGAGCGTTAGTCAAATTCTATTTCGAACATTTTCTTTGGCAGACTGGCCGTGGTTGATAATAAAATAATTGTGTAAACTCAGCTCATAAAAAGAGGGATACTCAGCCGCGCTGCAATAATTTCGTATCACTTTTATTGGAATCCCTGACAGATTTTTTTAGGTTCGATGGTTAATTTTAATAGAAAAATTTATGATACATCTATCATTAATACGGGAACAACCCGACAAAGTTAGAAAAGGTGCAAAAAATAAAGGAGAAGTAATTGATCTTGATTCTCTTCTAAATCTGGATAATGAGCATCGGTCTCTGTTAAATTCTCTAAACGAACTCCGCGAGGAACGGAATAGGGTTTCTGAGGAAATCGGAAAGACCAAGGGAACGGGCAAAGGTGCATTAGATTCTATCCAGGCTATGAAAAAAGTATCCCAGCAGATTAAAGAATTAGAGGAAAAGGTTGGGGTTTTAGCCGAACAATTAAATTCCAAGCTTTTGAGAATTCCGAACCTCCCTCATGATTCTGTTCCAATCGGAAAGAATGTAGAGGACAATGTGATAATTAGAGAATGGGGTGATGAGCATCAATTCGATTTTGCACCAAAATCCCATTTGGAATTGGGAGCCAGTCTCAACCTGTTTGATTTTGAACGGGGGGCAAAAATATCAGGCTCCGGTTTTCCCCTTTATATGGGAAAAGGAGCGAAACTTGAAAGAGCGCTGATTAATTTTATGGTGGATATGCATGTGGATACATTCGGATTTACGGAGGTATTCCCTCCTTTTCTTGTGCGCAGAGAAGCCATGATCACAACTGGTCAATTGCCAAAATTTGAAGAGGATATGTACCATACTGAAGTCGATGACCTGTTCCTGATCCCTACAGCGGAAGTCCCGGTTACTGGAATCCATGGGAATGAAATCCTCGAGGAAGAAGATCTGCCAATTAAGTATGTAGCATATTCTGCTTGTTTCCGCCGCGAGGCAGGATCGTACGGGAAGGACACACATGGATTCCTGCGCCTGCATCAATTTAATAAGGTAGAATTGGTCAAATACGTGACACCGGGATCATCCTATGATGAGCTGGAATCTCTTACTGCTCAAGCCGAGTCAGTTCTCCAGGCTTTAGGTTTGCGGTACCGGGTGGTGGAATTATGCACCGCGGATTTGAGTTTTGCTTCTGCAAAATGCTTTGATCTGGAAGTATGGGCTCCCGGAGAAAAAAAATGGCTGGAAGTATCTTCCTGCAGTAACTTTGAGGGTTTTCAAGCACGTCGGGGAAATATTCGGTATCGAAGAGAGGATAACCGGAAAGTGGAATGTGTACATACCTTGAATGGATCCGGCGTGGCAACACCCCGATTGTTAGTGGCTTTGCTGGAGACATACCAAAGGAAAGATGGGACAGTGGAGATCCCTGAGGCATTACAGCCACATTTAGGGATCAAAGAGCTGGCTTGAAATATTTAGGTAAATTTTTCTGTAAACCCCGTGTATACAGGGTGTGTCCATTAAAAAATCTGGATGGCTGTCTGGACTAAATTGCAGGCGAAGGAGCAGGTACTGGAATGGCAGTCTGTTGGTGATGTGGTTGTCTTTACTAATGGTTGCTTCGATGTGCTTCACCGTGGACATATTGATTATTTAACGGAAGCAAAGACCCTTGGGAATAAACTAATCATCGGTTTAAATAGTGATGCATCGGTATTGCTCCTGAAAGGGGAGGGACGACCTGTTCAACCCGAGGAGGACCGTGCGGTAATTATTGATGCTTTGCACGTTGTAGATGGTGTGACTATTTTTTCTGAAGAAACTCCTATTGAACTTATCAAGGAACTGAAACCGGACATCCTCGTTAAGGGCGGAGATTATACTGAAGATTCTGTAGTTGGTGCTGATGAAGTTCGAAATAATGGAGGGTCTGTAAAGATTCTTCCTTTCAGAAAAGGATGTGGGACAACGCTTTTGTTGAAAAAAATTCAGGGAGAAAGGAAATAACAAATTTCCGAAAAACTATTGATAAAATTTCCTGACAATGAAACATCTAAAGAAAAAGTATTATTCTTTAAGGATTGCTTTCTAACTTCACCATCTTTAATAGCCGTAAATATCATTTGAATAGATCACTTACAGGAATTATCATTTTTTTTGTTGCAATTCTTATTGCCCAAGAGAATGTCCAGTCTGAAGAAAATATCCAGGATAGTTTGAAGGTTGGCGCTTCACGGATTATCCCTGGAATTCCTCCAGTTAACGGGTATCCAAATGGCAATGGAAACAAATTTGTGGAAACGGGCAACCGTCTTCCACAATTACTGAGAGATGTAAAGGTCTATCTTTCTGATGCTGTTATTGCTGATGTTCATAAGGATACTTTGGAAGTTATTTACAATTTGGACCGGATTTTTAACCTGTTAACAGAAGCGGACCAATTGGGTGAAATGACAGCGGAGGATCAGGAGGAATTTAATCGCTATGAAGTATCTCTGATTGATGTGTATACACATCGTCTTACGACCCTTCAAGCTTCAGATATTGCTATTACGGCTGAACAACTGAGGAGTGAGATCTCTGAAATTACCGAACCTCTAGAAGTGGAAATGGGACTGTCAAAATTTACTATAATTGATGACAGAGACGGGCATATTCCCTTGATTCGGAATAAAAAAGTGGACCAATTCATTAAATTTTTTCAGACCAAGGGAAAAAAGCAGTTTAAGATATGGTTGTCACGTTATGGTAAATATGAGGTTATGATAAAAACAATTTTAAAAGAACATGAACTTCCGGAAGAGCTCATGTTTCTTGCCATGATTGAATCTGGATTTAATTCAAAAGCATACTCAAGAGCCAATGCATCCGGAATGTGGCAATTTATTTATTCCACCGGTAAAATATATGGACTAGAACGAACATGGTATGTAGATGAGCGGAGGGACCCTGTAAAAGCAACCCATGCTGCCTGCACCTATTTGAAAGACTTGTATAAAGAATTTGATAACTGGTATTTGGCTTTGTCTGCATATAATGCCGGATCGGGAAGAATTCATCGGGCAATCCGTTTGCATCAGACAAGCGATTTCTGGCAATTACATTCCCTTCCAAAAGAAACCCGGAACTATCTTCCCTATTTCCTTGCGGCTGCCATCATTGGGAGTTCCCCTAAAGAATATGGATTTACAAGTCCTAAAGTTGCCTCGTTCTCCTATGATGAAGTAAAATTGGAAAAAAGTGCAGATCTTGCAGTATTGGCTAGAGCTGCCGGTATTAAAATGCGATCACTTCAGAGATATAATCCGGAATTAAGACAATCAGCTACTCCAAATAAAAACGGGTATGTATTAAAATTACCTAAGGGAACAAAATCCAAATTTACTGCAAAATTTAACGCTTTGCCTGAAAGCCAGCGATTTGCTCCTCAGTACACTGTCCATCGAGTGAGGAGGAATGAAAGCCTGTGGACTATTTCAAGAAAATACGGTGTCTCCATTCATGATTTGGCCTCGGTGAATAAAATCCGGAACCGCCATAAAATAAAAATTGGCCAAAAATTGACCATACCCGTCCCGGGTTCAAAAGCCGCTCTTGCCTCTGCCCAGTCAACTGGACCTGGTGGGCATTTGAAAAAAGTATATACAGTTAAGAGAGGAGATACACTTGGTCATATTGCTCAAAATCACGATACCCGGGCTCGGAATATCAGACGGTGGAATGGATTGAGATATGGTGGAGTTATTTATCCTGGTCAAAAACTAGTCCTATGGGTGAAGCAGGGATGAAGTTACAAAACAAATCATCAGTAAATCGTTGGGTGTGGATCAGCCTCGGGGCTGTTTTTTTACTTTTTATTATCGTACAAATCGGTTCTTTTTCGATAGACCGCACTAAGCTTCATTTGGGTGAAAAAATTGGAATAGTTTCAATTGAAGGAGCAATTTTTTCATCAGAAAAAACCGTGAAAGAATTGGATGATTTTGCGGAACGAAAGGATGTTAAAGCAATTGTGTTGAGAATTGACAGTCCTGGTGGGTCTGTAGCTCCGACTCAGGAAATTTATGAAAAAGTAAAAACCCTTCGTGGTGTAAAGCCTGTCATTGCTTCTGTGGGAGCTGTTGCAGCTTCCGGGGGCTATTATGCAGCGTTGGAATGTGAAAAGATCGTAGCAAACCGAGGGTCGATCATTGGGAGCATCGGTGTTATTTTGGAATATCCTGTGGCGGTAGATCTTCTGGAAAAAATTGGCCTCCGTTTTGAAACAGTTAAGAGCGGTGAAGTAAAAGATATGGGAAATCCAACACGGGAGGTTACCGAAAGAGACAGAGAAATATTCCAGTCTGTGATTTATGATTTGCACCGGCAATTTTTGGATGCAGTTGTTGAGGGGAGATCACTGGAAAAGAGTATGGTTGAACCTCTGGCAGACGGGAGTGTTTTCACAGGTGAACAAGCTCTAAATCTGGGATTAGTTGACACGTTGGGTACATTGGAAAATGCCATTGAGATTGCCGCAAATTTCGCGAAGATAACCGGTAAACCAAAAGTCATTTCCCCTAAAAAAGAACGTTCCGGTTTACTGGATTATTTATTAGGTGACGTAAAACAAACAGCTAGCTCCTGGTTCCAACCGAAACCGGCCTATCGCTGGCAGTGGGAGAAATAAACTATGACAAAACAAGATATAGTGAATGTCGTATCAGAAGCAACGGGTTTGACAAAAGTAGAAACTGAAGCTATTATGAATGGCGTCATGACAACAATCATCAATGCGTTGACAGAAAATCAACGGGTAGAACTTAGGGGGTTTGGCACCTTTGGTGTAAAACATCGGATGCCGAAAAAAGCTAGAAATCCTGGGACAGGTGAAGCCATCTACCTGCCGGAACGGTTTGTTCCAACCTTCAAACCAGCCAAGCAGATGCGAACACGTGTGAATGAATCTTTGAAAAAGTAATGAACCATAGAAATATCATTTGCAGGTTAGTTGCTTCTATACGGACATTCGCAATAAGATTAATTAACTGAAATAGAGGTATTATGCCCTGCGGGAAAAAACGAAAGAAGAGGAAAATAAGTACGCACAAGCGTAAAAAACGTCTTCGTTCTAATCGTCATAAAAAGAAAAAAGTATAATCAGGAGCCACATTTTCAATGTGGTAAACACCTGGATGCTGTTGCGTGATATTTTTTGGTTCTGAGTTTTCCCTCGGTTCCTGAATAACAGACAACATTATCGAATATTTCAGATTAATCCGATTTCAGGTGCGACTTTACCAAGTGGCAGGGTTCGTATAAATGAGAGTTCCCCGTGAATAGAGATTACCATATTCTATCAGTCAGTGAACTGACATTCCAAATCAAAGAGTTGATGGAAGGATCTTTTCCCTCCATTTGGATAGAGGGAGAGATGTCAAACTTTCTTCATCATCGATCAGGTCATATGTATTTTACTTTGAAAGATGATGGTTCTGAGCTCCGATCCGTCATGTTTCGGGGAAACAACCAGTTTTTGCGATTCAAACCGGAAAATGGGATGAAGATTGTGGCTCAGGGGAAAATATCGGTTTACGAGCAGCGGGGGCAGTACCAACTTATGGTTCAGCAGATGGAACCAGCGGGGATTGGCACTTTATATCTGGCATTCGAAGCGCTTAAAAAACAACTTTCA
>DPYO01000090.1:6284-9004 GCA_003535775.1 Fidelibacterota bacterium
AAAACAGTCGGGATTATCACTTCATCTTCCGGAGCAGTCATTCAGGATATCATCAAAGTACTGGGCAGGCGGGCACCCCATGTACAATTGATTTTACGGCCAACACTGGTACAAGGGGCGGAAGCGGCGGAGGAAATCGTCCAGGCAATTGAGGAATTCCAATCTTTTCAAAATGTGGATGTGCTCATTGTAGGGCGTGGGGGTGGTTCTCTGGAAGACCTGTGGCCATTCAATGAAGAAAAAGTAGCCCGATCCATTCATGCGTGTACAATTCCCATTATTTCTGCCGTGGGGCACGAAACCGATATCTCTATTTCAGATTTGGTTGCAGATGTCCGGGCACCAACACCCTCTGTAGCTGCAGAACTGGTTTCACCATCGCGGGAAAATTTAATCGGCGATCTGAAACAAATATTTTTTGATTTAAACCGGGCTTTAGAAAAACAGTTACAGCAAAAATGGCAATATCTGGATCAACTGACGGACCGGGCTGTATTTCAACAGCCCGGACGGAAAGTTGTACGCAAGAGAGACCGGCTTGAAACCGCTATACATCAGTTGGTTCAATCAGCTCAGTATAGGATAAAAATGTCCCAGTCACAATTGGAAGGAGCTCAGGAAATCTTGACTGTTCTCAACCCTCAAAACGTTTTGGAACGGGGATATTCAATTGCCATGAATGTTCCAGAGCGGGAAATTATTCGTTCTGCACGTGCCCTTGGCGCAGGTGATCCATTTGAGGTCCAGACTGCACGGGGAAAATTTTCTGCGGTGAAAACAAATGATATGGAAGAGAAATAATACATTCGATGAAAACAGACCAATTTTCCCTGGAACTTTTTCCTTATTTCATAATCCTTTATCCTTAATTTCTGTTATGGTGAAGAAAAAAGAAACAATTCAATTTGAAGAAGCATTTCAACGGTTGGGAAACATTGTAACCCAGCTTGAGACCGGGGAAGAATCTCTTGAAAAAAGTCTGGAACTGTTTGAGGAAGGAGTGAAATTGGCTGAAGCCTGTCGGGCAAAGTTGGATCAAGCAGAACAGGCTATTAAGACCTTGGTGAAAGAAAGCGATGGACAATTTTCTCTGGAGGATTTTGATGAAAGTTCCTAAGTGTTTTGGAATTTGGGGAAATACGGAGAAACCGGCATTCTGGGAATTGCTTCCTGACATTATTTCCTGGACAGAGGAAAAAAATCTTGAAGTTCACCTGACCACCAGGATTAGAGATAACATGGAAGATTCCCAGACATTTTCATACCAGGTGATTGAATCTGCTGAGGACTTTTTCAAACTTGATTTCCTTTTAACTTTAGGTGGGGACGGGACCATGCTTTCCCTTGCACGCGCTGTAGGGGATCGAAATGTTCCTATCCTGGGAATTCACCTAGGTGAGCTGGGTTTCCTTGCAGCAGTGAATGTGGATCAAATGTTTGAAAAACTGGATCAGGTAGTTGCAGGAGATTATCTCGTTCAGCCAAGAATAGTTCTCAAAAGCACAGTGTACAATGGAGGGAAGCCCAGTACATTTTTTGCTCTGAATGATATGGTCATCGATGGAGGCAAGTCCCATCGGATGCTGGTTTGTGAATTGCAGGCCAATAATCATGTCATTGCCAATTACAAAGCAGACGGGCTGATCGTATCTACGCCTACCGGGTCTACTGCTTATTCCTTGGCAGCAGGAGGTCCTATCGTTGTTCCTACGATGAAAACCATGGTAGTAACACCCATCTGCCCTCATTCCCTAACCTTAAGGCCAATTGTTATCCCAGATGACCAGGTATTGAACATTTCCTTTCCTTCAGATCATGACGATGGTATTGCCTTGGCGGTGGATGGGCAAATCTGCGAGGAGCTGGATTCCAGTTCCAAAGTAGAAATTCAAGCGGCGGATTACACCATTAATATGATCGGGTTTCCTGGCTCCAATTATTTTCGTACCCTGCGGAAAAAAATGGGTTGGGGAAGACGGGGGGATATGTAACAACTAGGTTCGCCAGCGGCAATGACGTGCAGCTGATTCGTCAGAATGAGTAGATGCAGTTATTGGGCGCAATTTGTTTCCAGTCTTTTAAGAACTGCAATCATTAATTTATTAATAGGTAAAAATCGTTTTTCTTTTTCCAGTATATCCTTTTCATTTTGAACAAATTTTGACCCATCTAATTCATTACGACAATTTTCGATAAGGGCTTTTGCTGAACCCAGGGTTGTTTCTAGATGAAATTGAAGCCCAACAATTCGGTTCTCAACTATAAAACCTTGATTTTGACAGGCTTCACTTGATGCTACTAGAATACCGGATGCAGGAATTCCGAAAGTTTCACCATGCCAATGAAATACCTCAATTCCTTGTGGAAATATTCCTTGAAAAATAGTATTATCTAATTGTTTTGCGACATTTATAGGAAACCAACCGATTTCACGATAGCTATTTTTATATACCTTTGATCCCAGTGCATCGGCAATAAATTGAGCACCTAAACAAATGCCTAAGACAATTTTCCCCGATTCTATTGAGGATTTAATGAGTGATTTTTCTTTGCTCATCCATGGATAGTGTAATTTATCACTAACCTCCATCGGTCCGCCCATCACAATGAGCCAGTCGAAATCGTGGAGTTGTGGCAAAGGTTCATTCAAATACAGATGGGTTGAACTTAATTGGTGCCCCTTATTGATAAAATAAGGCTTCATACAACCAAGCCCTTCA
>DPYO01000090.1:9390-15795 GCA_003535775.1 Fidelibacterota bacterium
GTGCCTAACGAATAAGCTCTCCGGTGGAGTGAGAGTTATACGTTATGATAATTCTGGAAATGGGGTTTTCCACTGCCACCCAAGTTTTCCGGTTTTTCTATAATTTTCGAGACGCCTGATTGATAATTCCGCAAAAATTGGGTCAATATCGAATGTGTACACTTTTCGTTTCAAAATTTCACTTACAATCAAAGTTGTCCCTGAATGAGAGAAAAAATCAACTATTATGTCATCCTCTTTTGAACTTGTTCTTACCATCCTGTCAATTGATTTGATTGGTTTTTGTGCGTAACAGCCAGGAACATTTTCTTCCATCCTATAGAATACTTGCTGTATGTCAACCCATACGTTTCCTGGTCTTATGGTGTCTGATTTGCTTCTCTCAAAGTTTTCAGTTACTTTGCCATTTACTTTTTTATAATAACCACGAAGTATCTTTGGTATGTCAGTGTATGTTACCCGGAAAGCTGGATTTCCTTTTATATAGTGTAATAATTCCTGTCTTACCCACATCCAGTTCTTTTGTGTCCCAAAACCCCGTTGATTGCGCATTGTAATAAAATTTCTGGGTGAAATATTATGAAAATCTCTCATCATAATCATAAAGTCTGGTAGTGGCTGAAAACCGTCTTTATAATCGGCACCTAACCATATATAAAAATGCGAATCTTTATCAAGAATTGATAGAGCGTTCTTCACCCATTTTTTGGAGAAGTCTATATAATGATTTAACCTGGTTTTGGATAGATTGCCTGTATTATTGTTACCAACCGAGATATTGTAAGGTGGGTCATTTACAATGAGCTGGGTTTTTTCAGAACCCATTATTTTCTGAAGATCTGAAAGATTTGTTGCATCCAAAACCCCAACTTTATGTCCTGTAATTTCATCTTCCCAGATTTCCCCCATAGTCAGCCTGCAGAGAGGTAAAACTTTTTTTCTCAGTTCATAGTCAGCGTCCAGCCGTCCGATTTTTTCTCTGGTATTAATATTCTTTTTTTTCGTTTTAGAGGACATTGTGAACAAGTTTTATTTAATGGGTGTTCTTATCGGCCTTTTCCTTATTACAAATCAGTAGCTTACAAGAATATTTACAATCAAAAATATTTGATTTCTCAGTCTAAGGAATAAACTTACCTGCACAGTTTTCTATCCAATAAAGTGGGGATAGTATGATGATTTTAATAGATCAACCATAATTAAATATAAAACAATTTTCGGTGCTGTCTTAACATACAGTCATCCATCACTACCAGAAGACCCGCATCTTCTGCCTTTTTGCCAGCTTCTTCATGAATGACGGTATCCTGCATCCAGACTGCTTTAGCGCCAATGGAAATAGCTGAATCTACGATGAGTGGTGCAAATTCTGAACGGCGGAAAATATCCACCACATCGATGGAATCAGGTATGGATTCAAGATCAGAGTAACAATCCATTCCAGCTATTTTGTCATGGCCGGGATTTACTGGATAAATTGTGTATCCATTTTCTTTTAAGTACATTGCCACGTAATGGCTGGGGCGCTCCTGTTTAGGGCTCATCCCAACTACGGCAATATTATTTAATTTTAGAATTTCCCTGATGGTGTTTGAATCGTTCATTGCAAACTATACTTCGGTTAATTTTTAAACAAATTCCCCAAGACATATCCGATGATCTTTGGATTTTCCTTAAGGCGGCGGACTGAATAATCAAACCACTGGGCGCCAAAGGGAACATAAATTCGTACAGTCCAGCCTTTATCCCGTAATTGATCTAATTTATTTCCCATTGGAACGCCATAGAGTACCTGGAATTCAAACCGGTCAGGGGGTATCTGGTTTTCTTCAATCCAATTTTCCAGTGATTCTATAATAATGGGATCATGTGTTGCAATTTGCGCTGTACCCTGTCCATTCAAAAGTGTTTGAACCAAGGTAATAAAATTATTTCGAATTTCATCTTTGTTTTGAAAAGCTATTTCGGAGTGTTCCCGGTAAATACCTTTGCAGATTCTCAGTTTTAGTTGGGGAGAATCAATGGTTTTCAGATCATCCAGACTCCGAAAGAGATACGCTTGGAGCACAGTGCCGGTTTGGTTAAATCCTGCGACAGTTTTTTTATAGATATTCAAGGTAATATCAGTTAACTCGGAGTTCTCCATATCAATTGTGATTCCCTTTGAAACCTCCCGTGCTTTTTGAACAATTTCTGAAAGATTTTCTAAAACCAGGTTTTTACTCACATCCAACCCAAGGTGTGTTAATTTTAAGGAGATTGTACAATCTCCATCGATGTTTTCAATAGCTTCATAAAGACGACAATATTTATCCCGGACAGTTTGAGATTTTTCTACTGTCTGTACATGTTCACCCAAGATATCAACCGTGACAGAAAACCCTTGATTGATAATACTCTCAATTGTAACCAAGACATCCTCTATGGTTTCCCCGGCTACGTAGGGTTGAGCAAAGGGGCGAGCCATCCAGCGGGGGCAATAGGTAAGCATGCTGGCTAGCATTGTGTTAAACCAATCCATAGGATGTGAAATTTAGAATAGTAGCTTTGTAAGCTTCAACTTAAATGGTTAGTGGATGAGGATTAAAATTAGATTGACGATCATCCTTTAAAATTTTTCGGGTGTGATTCAGAACGTATATTTTTTCCATTCTCTAAATCCTGGTCCCCATCGAATTTGCCAAAGAAATGTATTTACCTTGACTGAGGAAAAACAGAACATCTATATTTCAGACTTGTAAATTAGTAGGAAACATAATGTATCGTGACTTCGGAACAATTTTTGTCTTTATCATACTGGGGATAATTCTGGTATATGTTCCCTTGCTTATTCAAAAACTCGTTGCTCCATCCAATCCAACTCCTGATAAAATGTCAACCTATGAATGCGGGGAAGAGGCAGAGGGTTCCGCTTGGATTCGGTTCAATATTCGCTATTATATCATTGCTCTCATTTTTCTGATTTTTGACGTTGAGGTTGTATTACTCTTCCCGTGGGCAGTTATTTTTCAGGATTTTATAAAAGAGGGGAACGGGATGCTTGTATTTGTTGAAATGGCAATATTTTTACTTATTTTAATCACAGGTTTGGCGTATGTCTGGCAAAAATCAGATTTAGATTGGGTAAAGAGGAAGATAGCTTTTGCTTCTGGGCGATATAAAAACCAGAAATTAGAAGAAGAACATTAAGAAAGGACTCCATATGGGATTATTGGAAGAAAAATTTGAAGATAATATTATTGTAGCCTCGTTCGATAAAATATTAAGCTGGGCCCGTTCAACATCTCCCTGGTTCTTCCAATTCGGGTTGGCATGCTGTGCGATTGAGTTAATGGCCACTGGAGCCAGCCGTCATGACCTCAGTAGAATTGGAATGATACCCCGATCTTCTCCCCGCCAGGCCGATGTCATGATTGTCGCTGGTACCGTGACAATGAAAATGGCTCTTCGAATTAAAAAGCTGTATGAGCAAATGGCCGATCCTAAATATGTAATTTCCATGGGGAGCTGTGCCACCAGCGGGGGACCTTATTGGCAATATGGTTACCATGTATTGAAAGGTGTGGACATCGTGGTTCCCGTTGATGTGTATGTCCCCGGTTGTCCTCCTCGACCAGAGTCTCTTATTGAGGGATTAATCAAACTTCAGGAAAAAATACTGAATGAAAGACCCCTCACCAAGAAAGCTGCATGATTCACGAACAAGTATTAAAATGTCTGCGGAAAAAATTTCCCGGATCGATAGTCGAAACGGAAGAAATGCCCGCAGATTTTATTCCAATCTATCAAAAAAATTGGGCAGAGATAGCAGCCTTTTTGCGGGACGACCCTGATTTAAGATTTGATTCACTTCAGTGTATCACCGGTGTGGATTTAGGGGAAGAAGGTATGGATGTTCGCTACAATTTTCATTCCATGACTCATCTCCATAAAATAGAAATTCGAATTTCTGTTGATAGCGAAAATCCGAAAATTCCCTCCATAGAACAAATTTGGAGGGTAGGGGACTGGTTTGAACGGGAAGTGTATGATATGTACGGTATAATATTTGACGGTCACAGGGACCTCCGCAGAATATTGCTTCCCGATGATTGGGAGGGATGGCCTTTACGGAAGGATTATGAAACTCAGGAAACGTTTCACGGGATTGTTGTTCCAAAGGTGAAGGAAGAATGGGAATAGTTCACGGTGACGAAATGGTCCTCAATATTGGACCGCAGCACCCTAGCACCCATGGGGTTTTGAGACTGAAGGTTCTTACCGATGGTGAAATCGTGTCCAAAATTACACCTTATATTGGCTATCTCCATCGCTGCTTTGAAAAACATTGCGAAAATCTGACGTATGAGCAAGTGATACCATTTACCGATCGTTGCGACTATATTAGTTCCATGAACAACAATTTTGGTTATGTTGTTACGGTAGAGGAATTAATGGATATCCATGTTTCTAAAAAAGTTGAATATATCAGAGTTATCATGGCGGAGTTAAACCGTATCGCCAGTCATCTCCTGGCACTGGGAACCTTCGGGATGGATGTGGGAGCTTTCACACCGTTTCTCTATATGTTCAGGGATCGTGAAAGCATCCTGGATCTTTTCGAAATGACCTGCGGTGCCCGTCTTCTTTATAATTATATGTGGATCGGTGGCCTTTCCCATGATCTCCCGGTCGGTTTTGTGGAAAAGACCTATGAATTTTTGGATTATTTCGAACCAAAAATAAAAGAAAACGATGACCTGTTAATGTACAATAAAATTTTTATTGAACGGACAGCGGATGTAGGTGTTCTTCCGCCTGAAGTAGCTGTTAGTTACGGCGTAACAGGACCAAATTTGCGTGGTTCCGGTGTTCAATGGGATTTACGAAAAGACGAACAATATTCTATTTACGACCGCTTTGATTTTGAAATACCTGTTGGAACTGGCCAAATGGGAACAGTCGGTGATTGTTGGGATCGTTACTGGGTCAGAACTCAGGAAATGAAAGAAAGTATTGGAATTGTTCGTCAGGCTCTTAAACAATTACCGACTGAAGGGGATGTGCAGGAATTAGTCCCAAAGAAAATCCGACCACCGAAAGGATCGATTTACAAACGGACCGAGTCACCAAGGGGAGATCTGGGTTTTTACATTATCAGCGATGGAAAACCAACTCCAGTGAGAGTTAAATTGAGGTCACCTGCGTTTACCGCCCTTAGTGCCTTAAGCGCAATAGCGGAAGGATGGATGATTTCCGATGTAATAGCAATTCTTGGGAGTTTAGACATTGTTTTAGGAGAGATCGATCGATGAATACGTTAATGAGCATAAAAGGGTATTTGATCAATGGTCGTTGATAATCTTATGCAGTGGTTTGAATCCTGGACGTTATGGGAAGCAGGATCTCCACTTTTGTTTTTAATCGTGGTAGTCATTGCAGGCGTTCCGATCTTTCTTCTCATGGCAGTCAATGCCCTGGTGGCTGTTTATGCAGAACTTAAAATATCGGCTTTTATGCAGGACAGAGTTGGTCCAATGGGTCAAGGTCCAGGGTTACATGCAGGTAAATGGGGTTTATTGCAGACCGTTGCTGACGCTTTGAAACTTTTGTTAAAAGAGGATATAATCCCAACCTTAGCCGATCGTAAGTTGTTCATAATAGCACCTTTTATCATTTTTGTTACCCCTTTTATAGCACTTGCCGCTCTCCCTTTTAACCAGGACTTATTGATTGCTGATTTAAACATAGGAGTTTTCTATATTCTTGCGGTGGGATCTATCGGCGTTATAGGTATCATTATGGCAGGATGGTCATCGAACAACAAGTGGTCATTATACGGAGCTATGAGGTCTGCAGCACAAATTATAAGTTACGAAATTCCGGTTGCCCTCTCCATTGTATCTGTCATTATGCTAACAGGGACCTTGAGTATGCAGGGTATTATATCCTACCAAAATGGAACTACCCTAGGAATATTGCCAAACTGGATTCTTTTTAATAATCCCTTCTCTTTTATAGCATTTTTTATTTTTTTTATCAGCGGTGTAGCTGAGGTGAACCGGACTCCATTTGATATACCTGAAGCAGAGTCGGAACTGGTTGCAGGTTTTCATACCGAATATTCCGGGATGCGATGGGCTTTCTTTTTTCTAAGTGAATATGCCAATATGCTGATCATAAGCGGTGTTGCCGCTGTGGCATTTCTTGGAGGATGGCACAGCCCGATCCCCGGTTTTATGGAATCCTCTGGATGGAGCCTTTTCTGGTTCATTTCAAAGGTGGGGGTGCTTATTTTTATTATGATGTGGTTTCGATGGACATTCCCACGGCTTCGTGTTGATCAACTCATGAATATTTGTTGGAAGGTCCTTCTTCCTCTTGCCCTTTTAAATATTTTTGGTGTTGGAATTTGGACATTATTAA
>DPYO01000090.1:16131-16733 GCA_003535775.1 Fidelibacterota bacterium
TATGAGTAAATATTTACACGATTTATGGAGTTCAGTTTCCAGTTCTATAATTGGCATGGGCATCACCTTCAAACATTTGGTCAGGATTCGTAAAGGAAATGTTACCCTTCAATTTCCGGAAGAGAAATGGCCCCGCCCTGAGCGAAATATAGGATTTGATCATAAGGATTATAACGTTATTCGGTCCAAACTCCATGTGGATATGGATGATTGTATCGGTTGTTATAAATGTGCTCGTGCCTGCCCGGTTGATTGTATCAAAATTGAAACGATAAAAGTTCCTAAGGGAACGGATATAGGTACCACATCCAATGACACGAAAAAGCGGCTATTAGTTAATCGTTTCGATATTGATATGACGGAGTGTATGTATTGTAACCTTTGTGTATATCCATGTCCTGAAGAGTGTATTTTTATGACTGGGGGGCCTAATTCTTCCAAACATCCTATCGATTATGAATTTTCTGAATATAATCGGGAGGGATTGATGTATCGTTTTGCTACAGCAACACAGGAAGAAATCGACCGCTATACGGATACTGAAACACCAGAGAAACCCACTGAAAAGGAAGAGACGGAATGAGTGAATTATTGTTTTGGTT
>DPYO01000090.1:17113-18552 GCA_003535775.1 Fidelibacterota bacterium
TTTTTTACTCTGCACTTGCGCTTGTTGTTACTCTTTTTGGTGTCGCGGCTTTCTATGTATTTCTCTGGGCAGATTTTTTAGCTGGAGTACAGGTACTCATATATATCGGTGGTATCCTGATTTTAATTTTATTTGGAATTATGCTCACAAATAAGATTTCTTCCGTAAATATTTCCCATTCGAACTTCCATCAAGGCATAGCTGCGGTAATTGTTATGGGGATATTCTCTATGTTGGGTTGGATGATATTGAAAACTCCCTGGCTCCATATAGTACAGCAGGAGCCATCCCAGACAGTCGGGAGGATTGGAAGGTTGTTGATGACTGAGTATTTGCTTCCTTTTGAGGTAGCATCTGTTTTGCTTCTTTCAGCGCTCATAGGTGCAGCAATGTTATCCAGGAAGGCAAATTAATGGACCAGCTGCAAAATTATCTTTTTATCGCTGCTGCGCTTTTTTCACTGGGACTTTTTGCCGTTATTACCCGTCGAAACGCTGTGGCAGTTCTCATGGGAGTGGAACTCATTTTGAACTCAGCCAATGTAAACTTTCTTGCTTTTTCCCGGTTCGGCGGTATGAATTTTAACGGGCATGTTTTTGCTCTTTTTGTAATCATTATGGCGGCGGCGGAAGCTGCAGTAGCTTTGGCAATAATTATTAATTTATATAACAATTATCAATCAATTAATGTGGATGAAGCGAGTCAATTAAAACGATGAATATTTTTATTGAATATTCTCTGTTCATATTTTTCCTTCCCCTCGCAGCTTTCCTGATTAATATTTTCCTTGGGAAACGGCTTCCCCGTCACGGTGATTGGGTGTCCATCGGGGCTGTACTTTTCACTCTGGCTCTTTCCATGGCGATGTTCGCTGGGATGCTTTTCAACTACGATCCGGATTTTCGAGTGGAATCATCCTTCACTTGGATCAACCTCGGTGATTTTAATATTCAGTTAGGATTTTTGGTAGACAATATTACGATCACCATGCTGTTAGTGGTGGCACTTATATCTAGTATGAGTCATATTTTCTCCATTAAATATATGGAAGGAGACCCGCTCTATTCCCGCTATTACGCCTATCTTTCCTTATTTACTTTTAGTATGAACGGGATTGTCCTTTCAAATAATCTCATGCTTTTGTACATGAGTTGGGAATTGGTTGGGCTTAGTTCCTACCTTCTGATCGGATTCTGGTTTGCGAAAAAATCTGCGGCGGATGCTGGTATGAAGGCATTTCTGACTAATAGAGTAGGAGATATCGGATTTTTTATTGGAATTATGCTTTTATTTACTGCGGTTGGTTCAGTAGTCTATTCCGATATATTTACAAGTGTAGCTGATGGTAATTTGGCTGGCACTTTGCTCACCATGGCAGGGATTGGCCTGTTTATAGGCGCAATGGGGAAATCCTCCCAATTTCCTTTGCATATCTGGCT
>DPYO01000188.1 GCA_003535775.1 Fidelibacterota bacterium
CATAACTTTCTTTTTCGTATCAGCATCCATGGTTGCTGCGACATGACCATTAATGAAATTGAAAAAATACAATAATCCTATCCAGGTAATTCCTGCAATAATATGCAACCATTTAAAAATGGGATGAATTAATTCCACGTGTATTCTCCTTATTTAAATATTAAAGATTATCCGCTTCTTGAGAAAGGTATTCTTTTACACCATCATTGGAGGGTTTCATTGCTGTCTTACCCTTCGTCCAGCCAGCAGGACACACTTCTCCGTGCGCATTATGATGATCTAATGCATCAAGGAGACGGAGCATTTCATCTATGTTTCTCCCAAGTGGTAAATCATTGATTATTGAATGACGGATTACTCCTTTTTCATCAACAAGAAATGATCCACGGAGAGCTACATCTCCTCCCACTGTAGTTTCCAGATCTTCGTCTTCTGTGGCAACAAAAGCTTCTTCGGCACCTAAGAGAACGTCATATTTCCTTGCAATAGATTTATCCAAATCTGAAATGATAGGATATTGAACATTCCCTATTCCTCCATCATTAACAACAGTGTTTTTCCATTTTAAATGACTGAAATGTGAATCTACCGAACAACCCAGGACCTGGGTGTTTCGCTTTTCAAACTCGCTTATGCGATGATCGAAAGCGATGAGCTCGGATGGTCACACAAATGTAAAATCAAGGGGATAGAAGAAAAGGACAACTTTCTTTCCTTTATAATCCGAAAGACTAATGTCCTTAAATGAATTATCCGGCATTACAGCAGTGGCTTTAAATTCCGGAGCTTGTTTTGTTACTAACATGATTTTTTCCTTTTTTTAATTTTGTTTACAGGTTAACCAGACGTGCTTAGGGATAAATCGAATCAACAGCAGGATGACCATAAGTATCATTTATAATCTCCAAAATACTTTCTCTCTTTTTACTGCATCGCATCATATCTGCTTCCATAACTTAATTGAAATTACAGGTAATAATAATAAAAGTCATTAAATAATGATTACTATTACCTACTGTTCGCTACCAGACCAAATATTGTTCCCATTTTCGTTTTATTCCAAACTCCCTATCACTTTTTCCACTTCATTAAGAATTTCACAGGATTCTACCAATTCTTTCATTCGAGTATGATCTGGAAAGAGTGGTCGGTCTACATCCAAAAATTCTACATATTTTCGAATCACTTTTTTTGCAGTTTCCACACCTTTGCCGAATTGATATTCCCTAAAATCCAACGCCTGTGCAGCTGCCATAAATTCAATTCCTAAAATCCCATAAGCATTATCAAGTATTTGTTTATTCTGTAATGCAGTATTCATCCCCATAGAGACAAAGTCTTCCTGGTCTGCAGCTGCTGGAATAGATTGTATGGATGCTGGTGCAGAGAGTATCCGCTGTTCTACGATTAGCGTATCTGCAGTGTATTGAGATAACATCAACCCTGAAAACATACCAGCACCTTTTGTGAGAAATGCAGGAAGTCCAACATTCAATGCGGGATTATTCAGGCGGTTCAGACGTCTCTCAGACATTACACTCACCATGGTGATAGATGCTCCCATCATATCCATTGGAAGAGAAACAGGTGTCCCTTGAAAATTGGCTCCGGGGATTTGAATATTTTCATCCGGGAAAAAGACAGGATTATCTCCAACACCATTTAGTTCAATTTCCACCTGTGATTTTGCAAATTTCAAGGCATCATGCGCTGCACCAATTACTTGTGGAGTTGAGCGCATAGAATAGGCATCCTGTATTCGAGTTTTAACCTTTCCTTCCATTATATCTCCACCAACAACCAATTTTCTAATGGCATTTGCGGATCGAATTGCACCGGAAAACCCCCGAACCTGGTGCAATTTTTCACTGTAAGGTTTCATATTTGCTTTCAGTGCTTCCAGTGTCATTGCCGCAGCGATTTCCGCTTGTTTGAACCAGCAATTTGCATCGTATAAAAGAATCGCACTCATTGCAGTCAATACGTTCGATCCATTAATAACCGCAAGGCCATCTCTTGCCTCCAGTCCCGGGATAGCAATCCCTGCTTTTTCCATGGCAATTTTTCCATCCAACAACTCACCCTGATAATATGCTTTCCCTTCTCCCAAAAGAACCAAAGCAATTTGTGACATTGGAGCTAAATCACCGGAAGCTCCAACAGAACCCTTCTGACAAACAAAGGGTGTTACACCCTTATTCAGCATTTCCACCAGGGCCTGGGTGATTTCAGCACGGCATCCCGAATTTCCATGTGCATGAACATTGATCCTGCCTGCCATGGAACCCCGCACATATTCAATTGGTGCCGGATCACCAATACCTGCTGCATGATTATAAATGAGATACTTTTGAAAATCTTTAATCTGAGTATCGTCCAAAACAATTTCGGAAAATTCACCAATACCAGTATTTACTCCGTACATTATCTCGCCTGCTTGTATTTTCTCCTCGATCATCTCTCGGCACTTTATTATTGAACGGAGAGAATCCTGAGCGAGTTCTACCTGTTCACCGTCTCTAGCAATCCTTACGAGTTTTTCAACAGTTAACTCATTTCCATTCAATTTAATAGACATTAATTCTTTTTCACCTTTAGCATTTTTTTATTTTTTTCATCCCCTCAATTTACCCCTAAATCCACCCTTTTTCCAATCAGCGAACCTTTTTACCTGTTTCGTGTGAAAGTGCAGGGATTTACCTGGATCCAGAAGCTTATGCCGATTACGTAATCACTGAATCCGGAAGGCCGTATAATCTGCTGATACTTTATAAGCTAATGGAATGGGGCTTCAGCTTACTGCATCCCAGCCACCAGGTCATCTACCACATCTGGATCTGCCAGCGTGGATGTGTCCCCCAAATTTGCTGTATCCCCTTTTGCAATTTTCCGGAGTATCCGGCGCATAATCTTTCCCGATCTTGTTTTTGGAAGCGCAGGAGTAAATTGAATTTTATCCGGTGATGCGTGAGGGCCGATAAGCTCTCTTACCTTCATCTTGATTTCAGAAAACGTATTATCGTCTGCTTCCACTCCTGCCATGAGGGTGACATAAGCATAAATTCCCTGCCCTTTAATATCATGGGGATATCCCACCACAGCAGCTTCAGCTACAGACGGATGGGCACCAATGGCACCTTCTATCTCAGCCGTCCCCAGCCTGTGACCGGACACATTCAGCACATCATCCACCCGCCCGGTGATCCAGTAATAGCCATCTTCATCCCGGCGGGCACCGTCACCGGTAAAATAATAACCCTTGAACATAGAAAAATAGGTGTCATAAAACCGTTTATGATCCCCATAAATGGTCCGCATCTGCCCAGGCCAGGATGTTTTAATAGCCAATAATCCTTCTGCAGGGTTACCATGCAGTTCAGTTCCATCCGGATCTAGGATGACGGGTGTAATTCCGAAAAATGGTAATGTTGCTGAACCAGGCTTTAATTTTGTTGCAGCTGGCAATGGCGTAATGAGAATTCCGCCGGTTTCGGTCTGCCACCAGGTATCTACAATCGGGCAGCGGTTTTCGCCTACCACATCGTAATACCACATCCATTCCGGCTCCTTAATAGGTTCGCCAACGGTCCCCAGTATCTTAATGGATGAACGGTCACGATTAATGACATAATCATTGCCTTCTCTCATGAGAGCCCGTAATGCGGTGGGCGCAGTGTAGAATATATTCACCTTATGTTTTTCCACCACATCCCAGAACCGACCAAAGTCCGGATAATTGGGTACACCTTCAAACATGAGAGTTGTGGCCCGATTTGCAAGGGGCCCATAGATAATATAGGAATGGCCCGTGATCCATCCAATATCAGCCGTACACCAGTAAATATCTCCCGGATGATAATCAAAGATCAGCTCGTGGGTAAAAGAAGTATAAACCATATATCCTCCAGTGGTATGAAGAACCCCCTTTGGTTTTCCTGTTGAACCAGATGTATAGAGAATAAAGAGAGGATCTTCAGCATCCATCTCTACAGGCTGGCATATATTATCAGCAGTTTCCATCAGTTCTTTCCACCAGAAATCCCGCCCTTCCTGCATGGCAACTTCTTCCCCAGTGCGCTGAACAACAATTACGGTTTCAATGGAAGGTGTATTTTTCAGGGCAATATCTGCATTTGATTTCATGGGGATATTCTGTTTAGTACCCCGAACACCCGTATCCTGAGTAATGAGAGCTTTGCAGGAAGAGTCATTAATTCGGTCCCTCAGGGAATCCGGTGAAAAAGCCCCAAACACAATGGAGTGAACTGCACCAATACGGGTGCAGGCCAGCATAGCGATTGCCAGTTCAGGAATCATCTGCATATAAATGCAAACACGGTCTCCTTTTTCCACCCCTTTTCCTTTCAGGATGTTTGCAAATTTCGAGACTTCTGAGAGTAATTCCGCGTAGGATAATGCTGTGTCTGTATTGGGGTCATTTCCCTCCCATATGAGTGCAGTCTGATCACCATGCCCTGCTTTGATATGACGATCCAGGCAGTTATAAGATACATTTAACTTCCCACCTTCAAACCATTTAATTTGAGCCTTTGTGAGATCATTATCTGCTACTTTGTCCCACTTTTTATACCAGTCCAGACGTTCGGCCTGTTCTGCCCAAAAACCTTCGGGATCCTTGACAGATTTATCATACAATCTCCTATATGTAGTCATATCAGGAATATGTGATTTTTCAGCATCTCTATAGTCTGGTTTAAAAACTTTGATGTCATTCATTATATCATTCATTTTACTCGACCTATTATTTTAGCAATTTTAATTTTAACAGGTTTTACGGGTTTCCCGATCAGCATAATCAGGGCCCCAGTCAGGCCTGCGATACGGGGGAATCAATTTAGAGGCTCCCTACACTCTTTTTCATTTCCACTTTTATCCCAACACTCTTTAGAAATAAGTTTCCCAGCCTCGTAAGTTCCTTCCATCTTCTTCCTTGCATTTTCATACCACAAAGTCCAAAGCCCATCTTTTTTTCCAGCCGTGTAAATCCCTTCTTTGTTCTTCTTTCCATTTTCATACCAAAAAGTCCAAATCTCATCTTTTTCCCCAGCCTTGTAAGCTCCTTTTATCCTCTTCCTTCCATTCTTATACCACAAAGTCCAAAGCTCATCTTTTTCCCTAGCTTTGTACATCCCTTCTTTTTTCTTCTTTCCATTTCTGTACCACAAAGTCCAAAGCTCATCTTTTTTCCCAGCCTTGTAAGTTCCTTCAATTTTCTTCCTTCCATTTTCATACCACAAAGTCCAAAGCCCATCTTTTTTTCCAGCCGTGTAAGTTCCTTCAAATTTCTTCTGTCCATTTTCATGCCACAATGTCCGAGGCCCATCTTTTTTTCCAGCCGTGTAAGTTCCTTCAAATTTCTTCTGTCCATTTTCATACCATCGCGTTATGGGTCTGGTAGAATCTCTAGTGCCATCATCATTATAGTAATATTCCAATTTTTTCGTTCCGTTTTTAAACCATCCTTCAAATTTTCCTATTCGTATGCCGTCTCTATAGTGTTCTTCGGACAACTTCTGTCCGTTATCAAAAAAACCTGTAAATAAACCGTGTCTTCCATTTTGAGGTATATCAGAATTCTTATTTAGGTTACCTCCATCTCCTGACCTAAAAGAACCAATCAAAGATTCCCATTGCTCGCTGGCTTTGTTTATAAAAGAGAAATACCATTCACCTTCCATTAAATCATTAACATATGACCCTTCTTTAATTTTTTCACCACTTTCATTCCAGTAAGTAAATAAACCATTTCTTTCCCCTTCTGTTAAAGATCCTTTTGATTCCTTTTTTCCGCTTTTATAATAAGTGTAAATAGTTTCTTCAATTTTATATCCGCCATCATACTTTTCTTCTTTATCAATATTTCCGTCCTTATACCACCAAGTCCACAATCCCTCCTGTTTACCATCTTTATAGTTCCCTTCTCCATGTTTCCATCTATGCGAATACCATTCAGTATATAATCCATCTTGTTTACCATCTTTATAAGTACTTGTAAAATGTAATTGCTCATTGTTATACCATCCAGACCATAATCCATCTTGTTTACCATCTTTGTATTTGCCTTCATTTTGTTTCTGCCCATCAAAAAAATAATTGGTCTCTAAACCGTTTTTCTTACCATCTTTATAAGTACTAATAAAATGTAATTTCCCATTGCTACGCCATTCTTTTTGGGTACCATACAACTTTCCATCCTTATAATTCAATTCACCTTTTTGGTTTCCGTTATCATGCCAATAAAGAGATTTTCCATGTTTTTTATTGTTTCTATATAATTCAACAAACTCATTTAATCCATCATCGTAAAAACCATATTTACCTACCAGTGCTTCATTGACTCCAGTTCCTTCAAAAACTAATAATAATTTTTTAAGTCCGTTATCATGCCTCTCAGTGACAACTTCATTTGTCTTTAGTTGTTGGGAAAATCCTACTGAAAGAAACAGTAGTGCTATGATTAGCGGAGCTTTTTTCACATTCATCCCTTTTTAGTTCATTAAATTAAGAATGCTATAAATTTAGGTCTTATCAATTTACCCAGAGAAATCAGATAATTTCTTTCGTCTGTTTCACAACAAGAATACCGTTTTATAGTAACCATTTACTT
>DPYO01000048.1:0-1603 GCA_003535775.1 Fidelibacterota bacterium
ATCTGCCAGCGGATCTACCTCACAAGCTGTCAATATTCTAGAAGCTTTAGAAGTAGGTTCAAAGTTATTGCTTATGGATGAGGATACATGTGCCACGAATTTCATGATTCGCGACGAAAGAATGCAGATGCTGGTTGCAAAAGCTAAGGAGCCAATCACCCCGTTTCTCGATCGAATTCAGGAGATTAATAAAATTCATGGCGTCAGCGTGATTCTTGTTATGGGTGGTAGTGGTGATTATTTTGACCCAGCAGACAATGTTATCACTATGGAAAAATTTCAACCTCGAGTGGTTACCGAGGAAGCAAAGCGCCTTGTTAAAAAGAATCCGGGTCAGAGAAAAAAAGAAACGACATTTCCGTTCCCTCCAATTTGTGAAAGACGGTGGGACATATCTAGATTAAAATTTAGCAAAGGAAAAAGGGAGGCGCGTATTCGAACCACAGGGCTGGACACGTTGACACTGGGGGAGATGGAAATTGACGTCCGTTACATAGAGCAGATTGCAGAAGAGGGACAGCTTTCATTGTGTGGATGGATTCTTAGACAACTGCAATTTACCTTAAATGAATCTGATATGTCATTTGCTGAAGGTCTTCGAGAAATATTTTCAGAAATCAAAAAAAAGGAGTTTGATGGTCTATTCCCCTACAACGATGGGCTGCAAACTATACCAAGGCTTCAAGATGTTATGGGTGTTATAAACCGAATCAGATTTTAAAATTAGAGCACAGCATAGTTAAAATCACATAACACCATTCAATTCATATCTATACGAAACGAATTATTACTGAATCAACTTCCAACTATTTTTCTAGTTTAATTTTTTTTTTAACTAAAGGCGCTTTTGGGAATAAAGGGTAGGTACCCTTTGTGAATGTGTGATCGAGCCCCACTGGACTAGACGGCCATGTGCCCTTAGCCACGTTCTCTGGTTCGTTTCCTTTAAATATAAGGTATCCATATTTACCGTAGTGAGGTAATTTGCGAATCAATCCGGGAATGCTTTTTTTGGACGGTGAAATAAGCCATACCATTTGTTTGTTATCAAAGTTGTGATGGCTGAGGGCGAAAACAAAGCTGTGGTTTCCCCACTTAAAATAGCTTTCCCCAAGGGTTATCCCTTGATCGTTGATTTTTACGTCGTATTGACTGAGTTGGGACTTAATTTCATTGAACAGATTGTTGTTTTTCCCAAATACCCATAAATTACTAGTTGCTTTCATGTCCCGAGAGTTGTCCTTAAAATTAATATGCGGCGGGTTGAATGTGGATTCTATTGACTTGTAAAAAAGTTTGTAGCCGCTGATTAGTTCATTCGAATAATTACTTTCTGGGAATAGGGCTGTTTTTATTTCTGATCCATAAGCTTTTCCTAAATTAGGTGGTACTTCTTTTGGGTTCAAACGACGAAACACTTCATGATAAGGGTCGAGCAAAACTTTGAGAGGTTTTTTGTTAAAAGAAAAAAGAGAGATGTTTTTTTTGTTCGTGATATTTATATTTTTAATTATGGGTTTTTGTTTACCTGTTAGCCACACGGCGACAGGAAGTTTGAATGTAAAGGTGGGATCAGATTGTGTCTGCCTGGTTTCCAGCTTTA
>DPYO01000048.1:2019-2928 GCA_003535775.1 Fidelibacterota bacterium
CCAAATTGCGTCCACTTACACCTTCAAACGAGGCTTGTATTTCTTTGAATCCGGCATAGCGGAATTGGTTTCTATTATAAAAGTCGCGTAAAGCTTTAAGGAAAATGGTATCGCCTACTTCGAGGCGGAGCATATGAAAAACCATTAACATTTTTCCGTAACCTATTGCCTGCGAAGTCATACTGTCGCGTCCCTTAAATTTCATCAGAGGGAAATCGTTTGTTTCGTTAACATAACTCGAATACTTCATTAGTTCCTGAAACCGGTACTGCCTACCCTTGCCGTTTTGTTCGAGTAGCAGGTGATCAGCAAGGTAGCTAGTTAATCCTTCCGCCCAATTCCCAGAATCAGGGCGAATGTAAACTCCATTACCAAACCAGTTATGTAAAATTTCGTGAGGGTACGACGTGTGCAGAATGAATGGGAAACGGATCACACGTGATCCGAGTAGCGTAAACGATGGCATCCCATATCCGGTTTGCCTTGAATTTTCAACTAAGGCAAATTTTTTGTACGGATATGGGGCGATCAGTTTGGAGTATAGGTCAATGTAGGATTTGGTTGCTTTGAAATACCTTTTAGCCAAATCTTTATCATGATCGCGAAGGTAGGCATACAGTGCTATTGCTCCATGATTACTTGAAAACTCGTGATAATGATCGACTATGATCAAAATTTCTTCTTGCGGTTTACTTTCTTTCCATACGACCGTTCTTCTTTTTTTTTCTACAATATCTTTTAACTTTTCTCCCTGGCTTACTACTTTTATATTTGAGGGTGTTTGGATCTCTATTTGAAAGGTGATTTTGAATTCTGTTTTGTCTTTAATTTCTGGTTGTGGATAGAAAGAGTCCTTGCCCGAAATGAACAAGGTTTCCATGTTGCTCTTGGCAATTGCTAGGGGAATAG
>DPYO01000004.1 GCA_003535775.1 Fidelibacterota bacterium
AAACTGGGTGAAGAAGCAGAGCCAGATCCTGATCCAATTATCCGTTTGGATGTGTCTGACTGTACAGTCCATGTGCTCACAAGCCTAGCGTTTACACAAAGCACATCCTGGGATGAAGCTCGTAAAAATATGATAACGATTCATTACAAAGATCATAAACCCTCATACAAAACTCGCTGGCATTATACTTCTGATCGTATTCAGGAAAACCCGTATACCGTTACTATAACCGAAGAATTGTTAGATAAAAATCAGTTGGAAAAAATTGATATAACATTGAATCACAAGGAAGACGGCAGTGAATTTTTAGACCTGGACTGGGCAAAAAAAACCACTGTCTATTTTATTTCACATGAGAAAATTAATAGAGAATTGTTATCTAAATTCCCTGATGTTTGCGGTGTAGCATTTGTAAAAAAAGCATATTTTAAAATGGGAATAGTAGTAGCCCATGAAGGTATGGTGATTGATCAGAAAAATCTCATTCATGCATCTTCAGAATACGGTGAAACGGTCAATGTAGATTTTATGGAATACTTTTTCAGGCAGGAGGGGCCGTTGTTTGATGGTGTAATGATTTACAGGTTTGTGCCATTGATTCACTAATTCATTAAAGTACTTCCAACGTAAAGAATCCCATTGGTTTTGTATAATAGAAAAAAAGATAAAAACACATAGGCATTCGCCATGACTCTAAAATGGTACATCCTGATCTTTATCACTTGTTTCAGTGCTATGCTTGGGAAAAATCTAAGCAAACTAGAGAAAGATTCAACAAATAAAATATCTGATAAGGTTATCAATGGATTCAAATATTCTGCGACAGATAGAATGAATCAATTCATTTTTGCTACTTCTGTATTAGCTGCGATCGGAGGATACCAATATGATCAAAAAGTAAAAGAGTATTCTGAAAGAGAAGGACTTCTGTCAGGTGATTTAGCCAGGGCAGGAGATTTATATGGAGGAGCATTGGGTCATTGGATTTTATGGACAACCATAGTAACTCATTCAAAATTAAAAGGTGAGTCCAAAAAAGAAGTTTGGGCAAAGCTGGAATTTTCAGCTTTAGCCCTCTTGAGCAATGCATTTGCTACTTATTTATTGAAATTTGGAGTGGGTCGGGAACGGCCAAATAATGGAACCTTGTCATTTCCTTCTGGCCATACATCTCACAGTTTTACCATTGCTGCGGTCACAAATGAACTTTATGGATGGAAAGCTGGAACAGTTGCTTATCTCATGGCAACTTTGTCAGCAGTTAGTAGAATTCATGATAAAAAACATTATGTTAGTGATGTCGTTTTCGGAGCAGGATTAGGTACAGTTATCGGAAGAGGGTTTTCCATTCAATATCATAAAAACAAAGAAACCCATGTGTATCTTTTTCCAACAAATAATGGCATATCACTTCATTTAATTTTTTAATTTTTCATCAATCTTTTTTAATGAAAAAAATCAATTGATACCTGGTAAACTTTTTATATACATTTTAATATTAGAGAGTTAATTTGTGATTATTGTATAGGTCATCTTTATTCATGAGTCAGATAAAATTAGATCTTAAGAAAATGTCTGAAATTGTTTCTGCAGTTTTAACAGACGAAGCCAACGCGTTATTGGCAGCACGATCTCGCGTTAGGAAAAAAGTGGTGGAAGCAGCTGAGATCATCATTAACCATCCTGGTAAAGTTGTTATCTGCGGATTAGGGAAATCTGGTTTAATTGGTCAAAAGATTGTTGCTACGCTATGCAGTACGGGTACCCAGGCAGTATTTCTACATGCAGCAGAAGCACTCCATGGAGATCTTGGGATTTATCATCCTGGTGATCCTACAATCTTAATCTCTAAAAGCGGTGGTACGGAAGAACTCCTTAGATTAATACCCATCTTGAAAGAGTCCAATTCTCCCTTGATTGGTATTATCGGTAACCTGACAGCACCGTTATCCAAGAAATTTGACATTGTTCTCGATGCAACTGTTTCAAAAGAAGCTGATCCCTTGGGCATAGTTCCCACTTCCAGCACAACAGTAACAATGGCAATCGGTGATGCTCTTGCTTCTGTATTAATGACTGCCAGGGAGTTCAAACATGAAGACTTTGTCCGCTATCATCCCGGCGGGGAATTAGGAAAAAAGCTCCGTTTAGAAATCGAAGATATTATTCAACCTCTCCAGAATGTAGCAGTAGTGACTCCCTCTCATAATGTACGTGAAGTAGTCATTCTTATGACTGACAATCCTCAGGGGGCAGCTCTTGTTTTATCAAAAACCAAGGAGATTGAAGGTATCATTACTGAAGGAGATATACGCCGTTGCCTGGCAACAAATGGAGATATTGATAGAATGAAAGCAAAAGAGTTAATGTCCAAAGTTCCTGTTTCAATTCCCATCCAGGCCCCCATTCAGGATGCCCTCACTCTCATGGAAGATCGGACCTCCCAGATTACCGTCCTGCCCGTCACAAAAAAGGATGGAAAAACCTGCATCGGTTTATTACGACTCCATGATATTTATCAGACCAGGCTGTTTTAGATGCTTGCAGTATACATGATGAATTGGTTTAATAAATTATTAACTGTGCCAATATCATCGAAAATTGCAATCACCGCTATTATATTTTTGATTGGTCTTAAGTTTGGAATGATTATTTTAATCTTTCTCCCTTTTGTATTTTTCCCTTGGAAAAGAAGAAAATGAACTATAATGTTCTTCCTCTAAAGGGGAATATTTTTTTATTAAATCTCATAATGATTCGGACGCAACATTAAACTGGAATTAAACCGTGACTTCAGGAAATTTGTAGTCATTACCCTTAATTAAGTAAATTATCCCTTTCAACCGTTATTTTAAGCGATCAATAAAAAAATCATTTTACCAAGGACAAAAATATAATGGCAAAAAAAATATTTCTTATTACATTATCCTTAATTTGGAGCAATCATTTACTGCTTGGTTCAAATCAGTTTAACCTGAACAGCGCAGAAAATGGAAAAACAAAAATCCAGTTTACCCCTGGAGATATCCAGACTGAATCTATTGGGGAATATACCCGTTTTGTATCTCCCAA
>DPYO01000244.1:0-1035 GCA_003535775.1 Fidelibacterota bacterium
ATGAGGAAGACAATTTGTTTACTTATAATTTAGTAGATGTCAATGCTGCTGCTACAGGAGAAATGCTTTATAATTATCTTAAATTAGTTAGAGCCGGGCAATTGCCAAAAGAAATTTGTGAGGGAATATATACTGCTGTAATGACAGATACTGGGTCATTTAGATATAGTAATACGAACACCAAATGTCACGAAATTGCTATTGAATGTTTTCGATCTGGTATTAATCATTCTTATATTTATCAACAGGTTTATGAAACAAATTCTAAAGGTAGGATTAAATTATTGGGTAATATTTTAAGTAACCTTACTTTTGAATGTGATAACGAACTAGCTTGGTTTATCATTGACAAGTCCACATTGGATGAATGTGATTCTACACCTGAAGAGGTAGGAGGGTTAACTGATTTTGTTCGAACCATTCGTGGAGTTGAAGTCGCGCTCATGATCTTAGACAGTGGTCATGATACTTGTAGAATTAATTATAGGTCAAAAGGGAAATACATTATTAACGGTATTGCAAAGTCTTTAGGAGGTGGAGGACATCCCTTGGCTGCAGGTGCGGTATTGGAGGGGAGCATGGAAACAGTTCTTCCTAAAGTTCTTAATAAGACAAAACAATCCTTACAAGAACAGAAATATCAAAGTAAATGAAATTAATTATAGCAAAAGATTCAGGGTATTGCTTTGGTGTGCGTGATGCGGTTGATCTCGCATACAAAACAGCCAAAGAGAGCGGTGATGTATATATGTTGGGAAATATTGTCCATAACGAAAATGTTGTCAAAGACCTTGAAATAGTTGGTGCAAAAGTTGTTCGTTCATTGGATCAAGTTCCCAATGGAAAACCGCTATTATTTAGAGCGCATGGAACTGCAGTAGATGTTTGGAATGAAGCAAAGGATAAAGGGATGAATATTACTGATGCTACCTGTCCTTTGGTTAAAGAAATTCATAATGAAGTCAAAGCATTGGCATTAGAAGGTAGACGTATAATTATCATAGGTGATCATGGACACGATGAAGTAATTGGAAT
>DPYO01000244.1:1436-11121 GCA_003535775.1 Fidelibacterota bacterium
TGGTATCGTCAGTCAGTCAACACAAACCATTGAAAATGTTCAAACAATTATAAATATCATAATGACAAAAGCCTTTGATTTGCGGTTTGTGAATACAATTTGTTTCCCAACCAAGAGGAATCAACAACAACTTAAGGATCTCTCTGAGAAATGTGATGTAATGTTGATCATTGGTTCATTCACCAGTGCAAATTCCAAGCGTCTCCACCAGTTAGCACTGGAACGGAATAAAAAATCTTATCAGGTAACTTGTGCGAATGATATAGAGTCAGAGTGGTTTAACAATGCTGAAACAGTGGGAATTACTGCCGGTGCATCTACCCCGGACAGTATCATTCAGGAAGTGGTCCGGTATTGTGAAACTCTAACTAATATTCAAAATGAGGAGAGTCATGTCTAAAGGAACCTATGAAGTCAAAGTTGGGCTAGCTGAAATGCTGAAAGGTGGGGTTATAATGGATGTAACTTCGGTTGAACAGGCAAAGATCGCCGAAGGGGCAGGTGCCTGTGCCGTTATGGCCTTGGAACGAATTCCTGCTGATATTCGTGAAGATGGTGGTGTTGCCAGGATGAGTGATCCAAGCATAATTCGCGAAATTCAGAAAGCGGTTTCAATACCGGTTATGGCCAAATGCCGAATCGGCCATTTCGCCGAGGCCCAAGTTCTGGAATCCTTGGAGGTTGATTTCATAGATGAAAGTGAGGTGCTTACTCCTGCAGATGAGAAGAACCATATTTGGAAACACGATTTCAAAATCCCATTTGTATGCGGTGCCCGGGATATTGGAGAAGCTTTACGTCGTATAGCAGAAGGGGCAGCTTTGATCCGAACCAAGGGGGAGGCTGGAAGCGGAAATATTGTGGAAGCGGTTCGCCACATGAGAACTATAAACAGACAGATAAGTAGACTAAAAGAATGTGATGAAGTGGAATTGGTTTCGGAAGCTAAAGATTTAGGTGCTCCTCTTTCTTTGGTTCAACAAGTGTCTAAACTAGGGAAACTTCCTGTTCCTAATTTTGCTGCCGGAGGTATTGCAACTCCAGCTGATGCTTCCCTCATGATGCAATTGGGTGCGGAATCCCTTTTTGTTGGTTCAGGTATATTCAAGAGCGAAGATCCTGATTTGCGAGCCAGGGCAATTGTTGTTGCAACAACACATTATAAGATTGCAGAAAAAGTAGCGGATGCTTCAGACGGATTGAAAAAAGCTATGAAAGGATTGGATATATCTGAGATTCCGGATGAGGAAAAACTTCAAGAACGAGGCTGGTAATGCGCATCGGCGTCCTTGAGCTTCAGGGCGACTTCGAAAAACATCATCAAATCCTGCAAACTTTGGGGATGGACTCGGTTGCGGTTCGGGGTCCTTCTGATTTGGATGAGCTGGAAGGATTGGTTATACCTGGAGGGGAGTCAACAACTATATCTCTGCTCATAGATCGAAATAAACTGAGAGAGCCGTTGAAAGCCTTTTCCGATGTACATCCAGTTTTGGGTACCTGTGCCGGATTGATTCTTATGGCCCGAAAAGTCTCAGATTCCAGGGTCAACCCTTTGGGCATACTGGATGTGGTGGTATGCCGTAATGCTTATGGGCGCCAAATTCATTCTACTACTGAGGAAGTAAAATTTTTCGAAGATAAAAATTCTTTTTATGGTCGCGCTACCATGATACGAGCCCCTCAAATCGAAAGTACTGGACGGAATATAGAAGTGTTGGGTTCTTTGAATGGACATCCTGTGGCAATCCGGGAAAACCATCATGTCGGATTGATCTTCCACCCGGAATTGGATGGAATTACTATTTTTCACGAATTGGCATTTCAGAGGGTAAAACAATCTCAACATGAGAGAAAAAGCCAGACGTATGTCACTTAAATATTTACCAAAAATTAAGGATCCATCGGATTTAAAAAAAATTTCCAAAGATGAATTACATGAACTGTGCACAGAATTACGAAAATATATTATTGATGTAATTACCGATATAGGTGGCCATTTGGCTCCAACTCTTGGGGTAGTGGAATTAACCGTAGCACTACATTACATTTTTAATGCCCCGGAAGATAAAATCATTTGGGACGTAGGTCATCAAGGATATGCACATAAACTGTTGACCGGTCGGTTCGATCGTTTCCCAACAATTCGAAAACACAATGGATTAAGTGGATTTTTAAAGCGCACTGAGAGTGAGTACGACGTGTTTGGCGCTGGACATGCTTCCACCTCAATCTCGGCTGCTTTGGGTGTAGCCAAGGCCCGTGACTTGCAAGGGAAAACACATAGAGTTATCGCAGTAATTGGCGATGGTGCGATGACTGGGGGACTTTCTTTTGAGGGAATTAATAATGCGGGACATCAAGACACCCAAATATTGGTAATTTTGAATGATAACGAAATGTCTATCAGTCCCAATGTGGGTGCTATATCCACTTATTTTACTCGACTGATCTCTAATCCATTATATAATCGAATTCGGAATGAGATTTGGAATCTATCAGGAAAACTTCCGGTAGCAAAGAAAATTACGCGAATATTTTTAAAAAAGATTGAAGAAAGCTTGAAAAGTCTCGTCGTCCCTGGAATTCTTTTTGATGAATTAGGTTTCCGATATTTTGGTCCAATCAACGGACATGATTTAACTGAAGTTCTTCATACGTTAGAAAATATAAAAGATATTCAAAAACCTGTTTTACTTCATGTCCTTACCAAAAAAGGAAAAGGAATGGTTTCCATGAATCAAGCAACACGTGAATATCATGATGATGCAGTCAAGTTTCATGCGGTAAAACCTAACGGAAGAGGATCGGATAAAGTTGAGCTAACTCCAGAAAACAAGAGTTTTTCTGCTCCCTCATTTCAATCGGTTTTTGGGTCTCTAGCCTGTGAAATCTCCCGCAATCGAACTGACACAGTCTGTATTACTGCAGCAATGCGGGAAGGAACTGGTCTTGTTCCATTCGCAAATGAATTTCCTGACCGGTTTTTCGATGTTGGAATTGCGGAAGGACATGCTGTCACCTTTTCCGGTGGTCTTGCTACGCAAGGAATTCGTCCGATTATAGCGATTTATTCAACATTTCTGCAGAGAGCTTTTGATCACTTGGTTCATGATATTGCCATTCAGCACCTTCCAGTAATATTTTGTTTGGATCGCGCTGGAATCGCTGGTGAGGATGGTCCCACTCATCATGGTGCATTGGATATTGCTTACCTACGGTGTGTTCAAGATCTCATTGTCACTGCTCCAAAAAATGGTGATGAGTTTCGCCACTTGTTGTACACAGGTCTCAATCAGACAGAGTACCCATTCACTATTCGATATCCAAAATCTAGTTCAATTCAATTTGAAGAATCAGGACAAACAGAGCTGCTTCCGATTGGATCCTGGGAAGTATTAAAAACAGGTGCGGATATTGTTCTGCTTTGCGTTGGACCTGTGGTTTTTAATGCTCTAGAATCGAGCAAAAAAATGGAGCAAAAGGGTATCGATTGTGAAGTGGTGAATTGTAGGTTTATTACGCCGATGGATAATAGCTATCTTCAAAATATATTGGAAAAATTTAAATATGTAATTACAATTGAAGAAGGTGTAATTGCTGGAGGATTTGGAGATGGAGTAGCCTCCTGGTTAATGGAACGCGGTTTTGACGGAAAATTAAAAAGATTAGGTTTACCAGATAAATTTGTAGAACATGGCACCCGGGATCAACTATTGCAATTGCTTGGTTTGGACAGAAAAGGAATTACAACCGCTATTCAGAAATTGATACCAGAGACTGCCCCTGTCTTAAACGTTTGAGAAATGAACGCCCCCATTTTAGCTGTTTTAGGCTTAGCCTGTTTTGCTATAGGTTACCGTTTTTATTCTTCTTTTATTGAGAGGAAAATATTTTCTATAAGCGAGTATCAGAATAAAACTCCAGCAGAGGAATTTGAAGATGGCTTAGATTTTGTTCCCACTAGGAAACATATTTTATTCGGCCATCATTTTACTTCCATAGCCGGAGCTGCTCCTATTATAGGTCCTTGTATTGCTGCTTTCTGGGGTTGGCTACCTGCCTTATTATGGGTCATTTTAGGTACCATCTTTATGGGAGCTGTACACGATTTTGGAGCATTGGTAATCAGCATTAGGGAAAAAGGACGTACAATTGCTGATATTCCTAGGGTTATTTATCGCTAATCCAGTTGTAGAGGCTCCAATTATTAGACTTAGTGGAGGGGGAGCTCCTCCTATTTTTCCATTTCTCTTTGTGACTATTGCCTGTGGAGCCATCAGCGGATTCCATGGTTTAGTCGCGTCCGGAACGACATCTAAACAAATCAGTTCCATAGACCATGCACGATTTATCGGCTACGGAGGGATGCTAGGAGAAGGAAGTTTAGCCTTGGCTTCCACATTAGCTGCTGTTGCGGGGATGGGTCTTATAACTGCATGTAATCTGCCTTCTGTTGGGATGGTAGAAAATCTTTCTGGGCAGTGTATTATGATTCGTGGGCACATGCTACCACCAATAAAGCCACTGCTTTTGTTCTTGGAGGTGGTGCTTTGATAGAGGCTATCGGGGTACCTGGTCCTCTCAATGACAGTATTGGTTATCTCCTTTGCAGCTACCACACTGGATACAGCCACAAGGATTCAAAGGTTTATTATTGCGGAAATTGGGACAACGATATCCATAAGACTTTTACAAAATCGCTATATTGCAACAATTTTAGCATTGTTTCCGTCCTTGATTTTGACGATGTGGAATGTACAAAATACAAGAACAGGAGAATTTACCCAGGCAGGATGGGCTTTGTGGCCTATTTTTGGTGCAAGCAATCAGATGCTGGCTGCTTTGACACTTATGATTTTAAGCCTTTATTTTTTTCTCAGAAAAAAACCGGTTCTTCCATTGGTATTACCTTTTTTGTTTATTACTGTTATTACATTGACTGCCTTGATTTTAAAAATTCAGGAATTTTGGGGAACTAACAGACCTCTTGCCATCATAAGTATAATTCTTTTTGTATTTGTTTTATGGATGCTGGCAGAAGGATGTGTCGCTTTTAAGAAGGGTAAAAGACACCAAAATTTCTGAAATAAAGTGCTGAAATATTTTTAACAGATGCGAAAAATGCTAATAGTTAACGGACAGGTGTTCTTATCTAAGGACTTTGCACTAATTTTTATTTAAGGGTAATTTAAGCGTTACATTTTTTTAAATACTGAAAAAAATTGGAATAATGATATGAATAGAAAATTAGATTCATTCAAAATAAAGAAAAATAAATGGCAAAAGTCGGTAGAGTCTTCTTCCACCAGAGATTATAATTTTGATACTCTGAGCGGAGAACCGTTGGATATACTTTATTATCCAAGTCATCTTGATGAAAAGTACATCAAACAGTTGGGATTCCCAGGAGAGTACCCTTATACACGTGGGATTCATTCAAACCTTTATCGTGGTAGGCTGTGGACAATGAGGCAGTTTTCCGGTTTTGGAACCCCACAGAAAACGAATGAACGATTCCATTTTTTATTAAACCAGGGCCAGACCGGGTTATCCGTTGCGTACGATATGCCGACGCTTATGGGTTATGATCCTGATCATCCCATTTCAGCAGGTGAAGTTGGTAAGTGCGGTGTAAATGTTGCATCCCTGAGAGATATGAAAATCCTGTTCGACGGAATTGATCTTGGTAAGATTTCAGTATCTCAAACTATCAACGGTCCTGCTGTCATTCTATTGGCATTTTATATTGCTTTAGCAGAGAAACAAAAGGTACCATTGAATCAACTAACTGGTACATTGCAGAATGATATTTTGAAAGAATTTATTGCCCAAAAGGAATGGATTTTCCCACCGGAGCCATCAATGAGAATCATAACAGATATGATGGGATTCTGTACAAAAAATATGCCTAAATTTAATACGATTTCTATCAGTGGATATCATATCCGGGAAGCGGGATCAACGGCTGCACAGGAGCTTGCTTTCACCTTGGCTGATGGCTTTACCTATGTCGAATATGCTGTGAAGGCGGGAATGGATATAGATTCTTTTGCGCCACGTCTTTCGTTTTTCTTTAACTCCCATCTTGATTTTTTTGAAGAGATTGCTAAATTCCGTGCCGCACGCCGAATCTGGGCAAAACGAATGAAGGACAAATATAACGCAAAAAATCCACGTTCATGGAAGCTTCGATTTCATACTCAGACTGCTGGATGTTCTCTTACTGCCCAGCAACCAGAGATAAACATTGCTCGAACAGCATTTCAGGCTCTGGCGGGTGTGTTGGGCGGGACCCAATCTTTGCACACAAATGCTATGGATGAAACGCTTGCATTGCCTTCTGAAAAATCTGCTGAGATTGCACTTCGCACACAACAGTTAATAGCTTATGAAACAGGTGTGCCAAACGTGGTAGATCCCTTAGGTGGTGGATGGTTTATTGAGTCACTAACAGATAGGATGGAAGTATCTGCAGAAAAGTATTTTTTACAGATTGATGAATTAGGTGGTGTCATTCCCGCTATAGAACAAGGGTTTTTTCAAGGGGAGATTGCGAAAGCTGCTTCTGAATATCAAGAAAAAGTGGATCAGAAACGGCGAATAGTAGTAGGTGTTAATGAATTTGTTAAGAAAGGTGAAAAGATTGAAATACCAATCTTGAAACTTGGGAAGGAATCTGAAGTAAATCAGACTAAAGCGATTGAGGAATTACGGAAGAAAAGAAATAATCAAAAAGTGAATGATGCTTTGGAAGATATTCGAGATGCTTGCTCCAGTGATCGGAATATAATGGAACCAATTATCCACGCAGCCAAAGCATATACCACATTAGGAGAGATTGTTCAAGAAATGAAAGATGTATTCGGAGAATGGCAGGAAACTACCGTAATATAATCATTATGTTGATGAATAGCACTTTAGTTAATAAGGAGTATGCATTATGGATCGTAAGATCATACATGTTGTAGGTACTGGAACCATTGGAGAACCGCTCATTGGACTTCTTTGTGATTTTCAGGATCAATTGGGGATTGATGAAATAACGTTTCACAAGAATTCAGCTTTAAATAGTGATCATTCTAAAGTAGTAGGGCTAATAAATAGAGGGGGAAGATTATGCGTAGATTCTAACAAGGTTGATGATTTCAAAGCGTTAGACTTAGATCCTGATTTTGAAACTGAAGAGGCAATAAAACGGGCAACAGTTGTGATAGATTGTACCCCAAGAGGGATTGGCCATAAAAATAAGGAAAAATATTATCATAAATTTATGAAAAGCTGTAAGGGCTTTTTAGCCCAGGGGAGTGAGTCTGGGTTTGGAAAAAAATATGCGCGAAGAATAAATGATTCTACCTTGAATTCTGATGACCAGTTTATTCAAATTGTCTCTTGTAATACACATAACCTGTGTTGCATTACACAAACGTTGGCATTGGATGGTGACCATGATAATTTAGAGGAAGGAAGATTCGTTTGTATTCGTAGAGCAAATGATATAAGTCAGCCCGGGGATTTTATCCCCTCTCCTCAAGTAGGAAGTCATGAATCACCGAAATACGGTACACATCATGCTGAAGATGCAGCGGGACTTTTTCATACAATGGACATTGATTTAAATTTATTTTCTTCTGCTGTAAAAGTAAACAGCCAATATATGCATGTACTTTGGTTTACTTTAAGAGTGAAGGAACCTACTACTTTGACAGCAGTATTGGAAAAGCTTTATGCAAATCCATACGTTGCAATGACTGAAAAAGATATGACGAGTACTGTGTTCTCATTTGGACGTGATCAGGGACATTATGGACGAATCTTAAATCAAACAGTTGTAGTAGAGCAGACTTTAAATGTTAGGAATGATCATGAGATTACCGGATTTTGTTTTACTCCCCAGGATGGAAATTCAATATTAAGTAGTGTTGCAGCTGCAGAATGGTTTCTTTATCCCCATTCGTACGAAGATAAGATTCAATGTTTCTCCAAGTTTTTCTTTGATCATATTTAGTCAAATAATTAACGCAGCCAACAGATAATAGATCGGTTACTTGTCTCAAGGAGTACTAAAAAATGAATTCATATGATCTTATAACAAAGTTTCGAAACCATCTTGACAAAACTGGTTTGATCCACTTCGGTCAGCATGTAGTTGTCGCTGTTTCAGGTGGAATGGATTCCATGTGCTTACTTTTTTTATTTAATGAGCTCAAAGATGAGTTTGGTTTCCAGATCACGGTTGGACATATCAACCACCAGCTCAGAACTGACTCGAAAAGAGATGAAGCTTTTGTTAAAATGACTTGTGCAAAGATTGGTTTTCCAATTATTACAAAACAATTAAATCCCTCTACACGAACAAAAAGGGAGAGTTGGGAGGCTTGGGCCAGGATTCGACGATATCAAAAACTGGAGGCAATTCGAAGAGAAGTGCGAGCAGATGTAATTATTACTGCTCATCATGGGAATGATCAGATAGAAACAATTCTTATGCGAATGGGAGAGGGAAGCGGAATTAGGGGGCTTCAGGGGATTCATGAGAAATTTGATTTCGTTGTGCGACCACTATTACCTTTTTCCCGAAGGGATATTACTTCTTTTATTGAGAAAAATAATATTCAATTTATTGAGGATAGAACAAATCAAGATAGAACCATTCCACGGAATGCAATCCGTCATGAAATTGTTCGCCCATGGGAAAATCTCAATCCAAACCTGATTCCTGCTTTTGAGAAGATGTGTGAATTTTCAAGAGAATCTGATGAAGTAGTTATGTTTGCTTGTAAAGAAGTTTACGAAAAGGTGGTAAGAAAAGATTTTGAAGGTATTATATATTTGAATAAAATGATTTTTAATGGGTTGCCCATTCTTTTGCGAGTAAAAATTATCCAGAAAATTATTGGAGATGAAAAAAGATCATGGCGGCGTCACCAGTGGGAAGGATTAAAACATTTCCTTGTCCACGCTAAAACTGGACAGAAATTTCTCCTTCCGATGAAATGGATATTGTTGAATGACCGTCAATCTCTGATATTGAAACAAAACCAGAAAAAACAAAAATTAAGTCACAAAGTTCATCCTGAAGATATTACCGATTGTGGTGATTTCTATTTTAAATGGGAATGGGTTCAGGATTATTGTTCCCCGAACAATACCCCATGGAAAGAAGTAGTGGATGGAAACGAAATTAAAAACCAAAATCTTGTAATCCGTTCGTGGGTACCTGGGGATACGTTTATACCCTTGGGGATGAATGGACATAAAAAAATAAGTGATTTTTTCATCGATGAAAAAATAGATCGGTTTTACAAAGATAATCAATTTGTACTCACAGCGAATGATGAAATTATTTGGGTCTGCGGTCATCGGATTAGCAACCAAGTTAAAGTTACATCCAAAACAACCGATTTGGCGGAAATCTCAATTATTCGAAAGAATACTCAATGATAGAAGGTACCGATTACAGGCTGACACCCTTATTATCTGAAGATGAAATTCAGGATAAAATCAGAGAAATTGGACAAAATCTTTCTGGCCGTTTCAAGAATGAAGTACCGATCTTTATCGGGGTATTAAACGGAAGTTTCATTTTTTTGGCGGATTTACTGAGGACTATGACTATCAATTGTGAAATGGACTTTATAAAACTGAACAGCTATTCCGGTGATAAACCTTCAGGGACTATTCG